>CAZSKE010000095.1:0-7823 GCA_964607325.1 uncultured bacterium
CGGGCGTCCCCGCTCCAGCTGGTTTCCGACAACCTTGTGATGGCTAAAACATCGAGGTTTCTCGCCATTTTCATCGCCGGGTTGTGGGGCGCCTCATTGTCCAGCGCCCTCGGATCCCTTCTTGGCGCACCACGCACACTTCAATCCCTCGCCAAGGACGGAGTCATCCCCCGGTTTCTAAGCCGGACGGATGGAAAGGCCGAAAGCCCGCGTTTGGCCACCGCCTTCACTATTCTGATCGCCGCGATCGGGATCACCTTGGGGGGCTTGAACGTCATCGGCCCTGTGCTTTCCATGTTCTTCCTGACGTCCTACGGCCTTCTGAACCTGTCCGCGGGGCTTGAAGGACTCATCGGGAACCCCTCCTGGCGACCCACCTTCCGGAACCCCTGGTATCTTTCCCTCGCGGGAGCCGCCGCCTGCCTGGGCGCCATGTTCATGATCGACTCCGGCTCCACTTTCATCGCCCTTTTCCTCACCATCCTCGTCTACCTCCTGATGATGAGGAGAAACATCACGCCCCGCTGGTCGGACTTTCGGCGTTCCATCCTTCTTTTCCTTGCCCGGCAAAGCATTTATACCCTCCACCGGCACGGGAAAAACGCGCGTTCCTGGCGTCCACACCTTCTGGTATTCAGCGGCTCTCCGACAACCCGCTGGCACCTGATCGATCTCGCCAACTCCATCACGCACGGCACCGGGTTCTTGACGATCGCGGTCCTTTTGGCCCAAAAGGAACTCCAACCCGCGCGGCTGGAAAACATGGAAAAATCCGTCCGGAGTCTCCTGGCCACAAAAGGGGTTCCGTCCTTGGTGGAAATCAACGTCGTTCCGGATTTCTTCAGCGGCATCAAGAGCCTGTCTTCCACCTACGGCATCGGCCCCTTGACCCCCAACACCGTCGTTTTGGGATTCAACAAGAAGGAGGAGGACTGCGAATCGTTCGTCGGCGTCCTGCAGGACCTTCATAAAATGGGCAAAAATATCATGCTGGTCCACGAGGGGGGCCGCGCCCCCCAAAGCGCGCCGAAAGGGCGCGTCATCGACGTTTGGTGGGAGGAGCCCGAGGAGTCGAACAGCTTTTTGATGACGATGGCCTACATGATCCAGACCAGCGCCGAATGGCGGAAATCGGCCCTTCGGGTAAACGTCATCGCGCGCACTCGGGAAGAGCGTGATCGCTCCGCCAAGAGGTTCAACAAATTCCTCATCCACGGTCGCCTTGACGCCGAATTGCGGGTCCACTTGGTCGAGGACGAAGCCGACCCCCTGGACATCCTCCCGCGCTATTCTTCACAGGCCGATCTTTTGATCACGGGTTTCAGGAAGCCGGAGGCCGAGGAAACAACCGAGCATTACGCCGCTTATTACCGCAACGTCCTGAGGGCTTCGAAAAATTATCCCCGGACGGTTTTCTGCCTGGCGGGAGAAAACCTGGATTTCAAGGAGATCTTCACCTGATAGGTCGGCATCACCCGTCATTGGGCGTCCTGGCCGCGACCTGCGCGGGGACTACCCCTAACTGAATGTGCGAAAAACTCTGGACACTACCCTGGGGGTCACCGCCGATCAGTTGTTGGGTTTGGAGAAGGTCAACGAAAGGAACCGGCCGCGGGACGCCCGATTGTGGCGCCGCTTCGTCCAGGTGGAGAAACTGCCCGAGTCCGACAAAAAGCACGTCGCCCGATACCTCGACACCATCCTCAAGGCCGCCAAGTCCGGGAAGGCATAATCAGTCGTTCAATTTATATCCAACCCACGCAATCAAAACCGCTATGGTAAACGCCGCAATAAAAGAACCCACCAACCACCTAAGCGACCTCCTGAGCTTTGACTTCATAGCTAAAATATTGGTGTCATCGTCGTCTCGTGGGCCATCAATGTAGGCCAACCCTTTAAAGGCATTTCTTCCACCCGTCCTTCCAAAAACACGCGTGATTTCCTCCCAACTTTCCCGTCTGTTCTTTTTGACATACTGCATTAATTTGTGTTGCTGATAAGCTGAGACAGCCATCCAAAACACCGTGCTAATCGCCAAAGCAATTGAAACAGAAACCAGGGCATAAAGCGCGGTCATTTCTTCTTCTTTCCTTCAATAATAACATAGACCGTCGTATCCGTAATGTTCCCGCCGGAAGAAACAGGCAACGGTGATAAGCCAAACCCAGCTTGAGCTTGCGCCGAAAGATAATCCTGCCCGCCGCCCAAACCCACTCCAATCTGTGCACCCTCACCAGCTGCAAATGAAGCGCTACCGCCTCTACCGGACAATTGATTTATGTCGCTCGCCGTCGTTACCTCGATATACATTCCAACAAATCCGCCAACATCCGCAAGCGGTCCTGCTCCCGTCGTTTGAATAATCCCAACCTGAAGCCCGTTTTGAGATGAATAACCAATAACCACGCCGGTTTCCCTAACGCCTCCAACTCCTGCGCCGCCGCTTTGTATACCACCGATAGTAATAGTATCTAAACCCCACGGATCAACCCAATTCACGGGGTTGTTCCCACAATATGTATACAAATTTTGACCACCTGCAAAACTAATGGGATCTCTTGAAATAAACATACCGAGGTTCGAATCATACCAGCGGTTCCACATATATTGTAATTCTACGTCATCATCGGTATAAACATTATTTTTTCCTACATATCTGAGAGCATTTCCATCTTTTGTATCTCCCTGCGCACAACCAAATGCATCATATGAATATGCCTGAACAAGATTTCCGCGCGCATCGACTAAATTTGCTACATTCCCGCGGCCATCGTAGAGGTAATAATACTTTTCATTCTTATCATCTACATAACACAAACCGGGCACATGTTTTTTAACGAGTGTTCCATCCCCATTTCGTTCAGCCAAGATTGAAAGCCCATCCATTATATAATTGGTAGTTTCTCCATTATTAAAATATTTTCTTACCCTGACATTATCCCCGTTGTATGTGAACTGAATATTTTTATCCGCTTCATTTCTTTCTACCATTTTGAGTCTGTTGAGTGCATCCCATTTGTATCTTGCTATATCTGCGCCATTAAATTCTCGCTTATAAGACATATTTCCAGCATCATCATAACCATAATTTTCTTTTCCTGTTATTTTTTCTATCTCATTAACATCATTGTATGCCCATGCAACAGAAACACCATTCTCTATTTCGTTCGTGCGATTGTTAGCAGTGTCATAGCCATACGCAAAGGTTCTCATCGCGCCAGGATACTTTGCAAATGTTAACCGATAGACATTATCATAAGAATACGTCGTAGGCCCCGTAAGATCTGTCACACTATCTCTATTACCAACAGCATCGTAGGTATATGAATATCTCGACAGTATTTCCCCCTTCGAATTAATGTTGTTGATTGATTTTAAACGATTCATGACTGGATCATAATCATAGACAGCTTGTACAATGTTCCCAGGATACTGGACTAAAGTTACGGCCTTCATTCGATTGTAAAAATAACGCGTCGTCTGCCCATCAAAATCAATAACCGATTGCAGACGATTATCCCTCCAATAATTGAATGCAATCGTTCCAATTAGATCATTCCGGACGCTTTTTCGTCTTCCCACCATATCGTAAGTATATTGGGTTGTTAAACCACTTTGGCTTTGATTGATAACAGAAGTTTGTCTATTCAATTCGTCATAGGAATATATCTTGAGCCCTTCAGCATCATCCATATGAGTTCGGTTTCCATTTCCGTCGTAATTAAATGTAATGGGTGCCGTTCCATCCGTAAATGCCATCCGCTTCAGTCTATTATTATGAAAATATTCATGGCTTGTGACAACCCCCCGCGAATCCACTTTTTTAATCAATCGCATCCCACCATCATATGCATATGTCACACCTTTATTGAGAAGATCACATTTTGAATGAATAAGATTCTGCTCGTTATAAACAAAGGTAGTCGGTTTGGTGCGGCCATCAATGAATGACATCCGATTACTATATGCGTCGAATGTGTTTCGCATATGAATATTTCCAGGCGCGAATATATCAGTTAAGTTGGAATCCGCATCAAAGATATATGATGTCGTGTTGAGTTTTTCATCTGTAGCGCTATTGCAATTTTTGTCGTCATCGTATCCATAACGTCTATATGTAGTGTCTGGATTATTCATACGTTCCAGAAGATTCCGATTATTCCAAACGAATTCAGTTGGTTGGTTGAGAGCATCATACTTCCTAGTCATCCTACTTCTATTATCAAAAAGGAAGGAAGTAGTGACGTTCTCAGCGTCTGTAACGGTTCTAACATTACCATTGGTGTCATAAGTGAAGTTTGTCGGATTTGCGTTTGCATCAGTCACGCGCCTTAATAAACCATTTGAATAATATGAACAAGAAGTATGCTTGCCCAAGGGTTCATAAACATCCGTTAAATTACCCCTCGAATTATAAACATATGTACGTTCCTTTTGATTTTTATCCTTACTGTATGTCATGCGACTAATACCATTATAGGTATACGTTTCTTCATATCCTTCGGCATCTTTTCGATGGGTCATATTACCAAGAGCGTCATACTCCATTTCTGTTTCGTTTCCATTACCATCTGTTATTTTTGTGATTAATCCGCCATCATTACGTTCATAATATTCGTGTCTTAAAATACCATCCAACATGTATTGTTTTTCTATCCAATAACCCCGCGTATCATAAATATCTTTTTGATAAAACCCATTTGGCCCCGTCATCTCTGTAATTTTCCCCCCGTCGGCGGCTTCAGAATATTGATAATTCACAATAGGCTGACCACGACCATTCAAGACACGGCTAACAGGATATTGTCGCGGAATCTCCGGAGGACCATATTCACCGCCAGGATATGGTGGTCGTCCAGCGGGATTTCTTTCAAAAGTCACATGTTTATATCCAGGAGGCATTAATGGATCATCAAGAGCGATTAATCGTGCTCCTCCAGATAAATACCTATAAACAGCATTATCACCACTCGGAAAACGATTCACGCGTGTAATATTAGTATTATTTGAAAAGTCATATTCATATTTAAAATCTAGTACATCACCAACTGAGCTAACAACTCTTTTAATAATTCCCGATCCATCACAAGAATATGATGAATTATAAGGAACATTTACATGAATAAGATCCCAGACAGAGGCATTCATTGGACCACCAGTTGGTGTTGCCCCAACTTCGTCATATTCAAAGGTCAAATATGTTTCACCACTCGAGCTTACAACGCGCTTCATCCTTGCAGCCCACTCTCCATTGCAAAATCGTCCAAAATATTGTGTGTAAAACCACACCAAATATTTCTCATATTCAATACGCAAATAATTCTGGTTCAAATCCCTTATTTCGATCAATCGCGCGTTATGCCAGCCCAAAAAAATGGAAAAGGTATAAACAATGCCATTTTTATCAGTAACACGAAATATGTAGGGAACGTTTGTTTCTTCCAATTTAAAGAAACAACCCGCTTGTGGTAAATATTCATTCCCGATTTTTACAAATTTCCAAGCTTTATGGGGTGTTGTTAATATGGCGGTAATACCCGAGGCACCAGAGGATGGCGTAACATTGAAATATATGGACCAATCATAATTTGACATCCAATTTAATCTTAGTTGTAGATTAGAGGCCATAACACCATCCCGATAATACCTTTCATATTTCAGCGGGAATCCAACACGATTATATGAAAAATCCGTAACCGTAACCCACGGTTCACCACTCAAACTGTTTACTGGATCTCCGGTTTTATCGTTTGTCTCTGGACCAGGTGCTTCGGGATTGGATGTTTGGCCGCTATCGGATTGAGTCTCGACAGCTGGATCTGACGAAGGGAGCCCCCCTGCATTATTATCGCAGTAAGGATCATCCGATTTGCAATCCAAAGGTCCGCATAATATTTCTACAGGGCAAAACAGTATTAGTATGCAAATATTTAACATTAAGTGCTTTTTTATCATGGCTTTACACCCAATAAGCTTGGTCCAGACCCAACCTTGTCTTTTGTATCTTGATTACTAATCCAGACGGGTTCTTGCGTAATAATGGATTGTGCAGATGACATTCCATATTCGACAAGCTCTATTTCCTCGCGACCCGAGGACTTTACTCTCCCATTTACCAACTCTTGGGATTCATTACTCCCTTTAACAATTCCTAGAATGGGCACTAGTGGAGAACAGTAGTAATCCAGCGTTTTTCGTATGGTCCTGCCATCAATTTTTTCCACATACGACGCTATAAATTCAGTCGTTTCATAAACACCAGAAGAAATCGTTACTGACTTATTAGGACGGATTTTGAAAACAATAGGGGGGTTTGAAGGCGCTTTAACAATCATATTATCAAACTGATAACCTTGCGGAATCCCATTGCCAATTTGATATATATGTTCTCGTGAAATATATTCTAATCGTCCACGTAAAAGAGTCTCAATATTTACTGGTGCAGTAAATCTTATTAAATCCATTATTCTTAATCTGCCGTTTTTACCTATTAATGTTTCGGTCTCATATTTATAAAACACATTACCGGATAATATTTCCGACCCGCTTATTACATGTCGTTTTTCAACGGTCGATTGATTTTGCCTTCCAATATAACTCTTTACGTTATATTTCACTAATTGGCCGACAGAAGCCGACATAATGTTAAAACTACCAATTGAGGGAGATAAAGCAGGAGTTGGTGTAGAACATTGTGGAGGATGATGCCCACCGGGCGGTTTGGGTCTAATTTTTCCTTTAGCAAAAACATGATTAACAGAAAGCAAATACCCTAATACAATAAAAATAGCGCTGATTATTAGCGTGCGTTTCATCGTAGCACCACCACTTTTACAATCGATGTGGTCTTTAAACCGGCTTTATTAGCTTCAAAAAAGGCCATGTAAATGCCGTTTGAAACTGGTTTCTCTTTTTTGTCTAAAAGATCCCAGGAGAATATTTCATCTTCGCGCGAGAGGACCGGTTTACTTATTTCCCATATTGTTCTGCCGGATATCGTCTTAAGACAGAGAGAAACATCATCATATGGGCCCCCTCCCACCTGGAAATAGACCGGCTGGCCGCTGGAGGGATTAGGGTAGGCGATTGGTTTAAAAGTACTCTCTTCAACAACAAACAATCGCGACGGAGTGAAGGTGCTTGTTTGGGTAGGAATGGGGCTGTTTTGAGAAACCACATAGGGCACAGGGGTGTACGTCGCACTTCTGGTGAACGAAGCTGTTGGAGTTGCAGTATTCGTTGCCGTCGGGGTTGGAGTATATGAACATGCCATTTGATAATGAATGCAAGCTGAATAAACCAAACCATGTTTACTCTTCTCGTTGATGAGCCTGAACGACAAGGTGTTTTGCCCCGGTTGAACGAGGGCCGGATCCATCGCAACAGTCACGCACCGGGTATAAAGAAGACTGTCAGAACCGTAAGGACCTTCAAAACGACCTATCGAAGCACCGTTTAACCATACCTCGACAATGTTGTCCCCGCTTAAAACCAACGTGGCCGACAAGCCTTTCGCCCCAAGAGGTAATGTGAAGACATCTCTGAAATACGCGTCAGCCAACGTGGGAGGAGAAGCATCCGCGTACGCGGCAATCCAATTCGAGGAAGTCGTTTCAAGGTTACATGGAGAGATCCAACTTGCAGGTTTGCTTGTCACTTCAACGGCTGGACCCCAACCGTATGTGGAAATATAGGATGTATCACGCCAGTCACGTCCATAAGCATCCGTCGACGGTGTTGCGATATTTGTATTAAAGTACATCAGCGTCTCCGTTCCGCTCGAACGGCAAATAGTTTCAACGCAAGGCTTTTGCGGCAAAACG
>CAZSKE010000096.1:0-2122 GCA_964607325.1 uncultured bacterium
TTACAACTAAATTAACATTAGCAGGTATAGCAGCCAAAACACAGAATGATAATCTTTATGCTCAAGGTTATGTAACAACCGCTTTGGGTTGGGATTTCATTGAATCTAATAATGTTTCTAAGAACTCCGCTTCTTGGGATATATCAAGAATTATTTGCGGTGTTTATGGCGAATCTTTCGGATACGCTGCTGCTGTTTCAGATGTTGAAGAATTCAGTCCCGAAGGCTTAATTGGAGTTAGAGCTGTTAAAGGTCGTTATATTTGGGGTGCTAAAGTAGTTAGACCTGATATGACAGGCGTATTATACGCAGACAAAACAGCCGAAGCATAAGGAGGATTAGAGATGCCACGATTAGAAAAAAAGCTATATAAGAAAAGCCTCAACCTTGAACAAGGTCGGGATGTAAATGTATCAACAGGTACAGCTGGGATTGATATTTCAGCAGCCGTTTATACTGGGTTTGTAGCATTCTTGACAATTGCACCGGCAACAGGCGAAGGATTAGTCGACTGTTTTATTGATGTCGACCTCGACAAAGCCACAGACGGAGTTAATGAAGTAGCAACCGCTGAGGATACTGCCACACTTTTATTACAGACAAAAGTTGACGGTACTAACTGGGTTGGGACTGAATTAACATCAGCAGTTACTTTGACAGGTACAGCTGGTTCGATTGCAGACGGAAAGAACGGGCATAGGTTCAAAGTTGGTTCTGTTGACCCCTCCGGTTCGGTAAGGGTATGTATTAAATTAAGCGCCGAAAGGGCTGATTGTTACATCCCCTACAGAGTTACATATAGAGGGGCTACCCCGACAATCACAGCTACAACGGTAGCAGCATAAGGAGTATATTATGTTAAACATAAATCAAGTATTAAAACGTTTAGTAGCACTTGAAGCAAAAGTAAAAGAGCTTGAAGAAAAGCTAAACAAAAAAGAAATTAAAAGGAGTAAATAATTATGGGAGTAGTAGCAATTACACCAACTCAAATGACATCCGGTACAGCAGTAGTAATTACAGCCAATACTGGAACTGCGATTGTCGCAGGCAATACAAACACGATAGTTTATCCTAAAGAAGGTACTTTGTTATTGAAGATTGAATCAGGACACGCAAATACAGCAGTAACGATTGCAGCTTCTGATTTCGGAGTAGCAGCCGGTCAAGGTGCTAAAACTTATGCAGTAGGTAATGGGGTTTCTCATTTAATCCCGATAGGTGCAAGCTCACAATTCAAACAATCAGGCGGATATATTACTTTATCTTATCACGCTGATTCAGCAGGATTTGTAACACCTATTGTAATTCCAACAGTTACAGAATAAGTTGTTTAATTTGTAGGGGCTTAACCGCCCCTTTAATTTTGAGGATAAAATGAAATATTTATTTTTAATTCTAATGTTAATCGGTTTTACATATTCTCAGGATGCAAACTTAGTTGTAATTCAAAGTATAGCAGTTGATTCGGCTGAAACTAACTTTACAATCAATTTAGAAAAGGGTTTCTACTTAGCTGGTTTATTAGTGCCGGCAAGCGTAACCGATACTATTCAATTTGAAGTTGTTAGTGAAGGAACTGATTATGAGATACATAAAACGGACGGTACAATGTATACGGTAGTTTGTGATTCGAGTCAAACAACGGCAATACCCTTAGACCCTATAATTATGTACCCTTGGAAGTCTGTTAAAGTCTTATTAAATGATGCTCCAATTTCTGATATTATAATCAAAGCTATCAAAAGAGAATACTAATGATTATCACTAAGGTAACTTACGCTGATTTGCTAAAGTATGAACCGCCAATTGTAAGACGTGGAGACCCTTCAAATACTTACATAGATGAATACGAAGATTTCATCACCAAAGCTAAAGACGTGTTGACTTCGGATGTTAAATCAATGGGGTATAAACTAAGGTATTTATGCACGCCTTTAACTTTAACCCCTAACACTAAATCAGAAGCGGATTACATCGAAAGAACTCGTTTAGTCGTTGTAGTAACAGCAAATACGGGCGAAGCAACAATAACCTTACAAGGTACAAACGATGAATCGGATGAAACTTATTCAGATGTTGGTACGATAACTATTGAAGACCAAGTAGGCGAGCAAACTTT
>CAZSKE010000096.1:2222-7791 GCA_964607325.1 uncultured bacterium
GTTTATTATTTTAACAGAAGCACAGACGAGTATGATGAAAATTATACAAACTTTGTTACTGTATGCAGTACAATTAAAGATTTAAGCAATTACAGAAGTACCGAGAGAGTAGACTTTGAAAGAATTAGCCCCGAACAAAGTAAGGGAACGGTTCAATTCTACTTCGGTGATTATATTTGTTAGGAGGATGAATGAGTTTATTTAATAAAAATCAAAAGATAGGGTTTTTAGTTCAAACTAACTTTGCAACACAGAATACAGCAAGTTCGAATTATAGAACACTATTAGCAAAACCCGGAAGTCTGCCTGACCCCGGAGTAGTTTATGACACTTTCAATGAAACATCTGCTTATGGAACGGCTGAAGAAGTAGGACGTTCTTATGTTGATGCGACCACAGGGATGAAGTCATTCGCTTATGACTTCACGCCTAATTATTTTGATTTATACTGGCATTTCTTAGCAATGTTACCGAATGTTACCGAAGGCGGTGGAGCTGGTTATCAGAAACAGTTTAGTCCGAGTGACTTTGTAAATGGTTCGGGAATTAGTTATGCTGGTGACGATGCCAAAGTCTTTGCAATAGCACAAGGAAATTACAATGACGGTGCAAGTGTTGGCGATGGAACTATTTTACACTGTGCAACAATCGACGAATTAAGTTTTGATATTGACTTTATGGCAAGCGGAGTTTCCAAGTTAATGCAAGCTTCCGCAAAGTGGGTTGGCAATTCAATGGTTGCAGACCAATACTTTGACGGTAGTTGGGTTGATCCCATATCGACAGGAAGATTATCTGGGTTCTCATTGAAGACTTTAACAGTTGACGGAGTTGACTATTCGGCAGTATGTGTTAAGAAGATTAACATATCTTTTAAGAAAAACATAACCCCGGCTTGTGTAACTACTAAAGTTAATGATTATGATGAAATGTTTGAAATGGTTACTACTATTGACTTGGTAGCTAATGCAACTTCTGTAAAAGCTTTCGGGAAATATGCGAGAGCTTTTGCAAATGGAAGCCCTGTAAATGTAGCTTTTTCAATAGGAAACACAGCATCCAAAACAACAGCCGGAGCTTTATACTTCGATAATACCTATGCAAGACTTGATGCAAATCCTTTAGTAACCAACGGCGATAAGACCGAAATAAGATTAGTTATCAAAGCATTAAGACCAGCCGCAGGATGGGATGCAGTAGTTAGTTTAGCCGATGGATTAGACAGGACGGAGACTTCGGCGGGGATGGCTTAATGAACATAGCTCCTTACATAGGTACATCAAAGTTTCACGAAGTTGAAGATGGTTTTAAGATTAAAACTAAATTAGCAACTAAAGAACAATGTATTGAATTAGAATCCTTGTTAAGAAAAGCCTTTGATACCGCAAAAGAGAAAGGATATGTAATTCTTGACAAAGAAGGCAATGAATTCCCTGACATTACAAAGGTTCAGGAATATTCAGATTATATCTACAAAACAATTCAATATAAAGTCGCTGATTGGGAAGGTTTGGAAAATGATGGGAATGTTATCAAATGTGAGCTCGAAAACAATAAAATAAAAGACAACTTGATGGAGTTCTTTTATAATGTTCCCTCTTTTTCTGTTAAAGTATTTGAAGTAATTCAGAACACTAAAGAAGTATTCAACAATACAGCTAAAAAAAAATAGTTCTTTTAATCAGATTGAAGCTTGAGAATGGTTTAACAGGTTCAAGGAAGCCTTACCCGATAGATATTTATCCGGTTCAAGGTATGGAACGAGTTAAAACCACAATCAACAATGATAATGAGTTAATGCAAGTTATAGATTTAATTGCAAGTGATGAATTATCAAAGAAAAAGAAAATAACTGAAATACTTTTTGAAGCAGGCATAGAGGAAACAATGCAAGTTATAGATGAAAGAACTTTAATAGCGTATGACGAATATATTTACCACGAGAAAAACCCCGCTAATATATACAATGATGAACTTTGGTATTATTTAGTGAAAACCTGTAATGAAGCTTTTAGAGTGAGGTTTTAATGGCAGATGTTAAAGACATACTTATAAGATATGGAGTTGACCCGGGTAACTCTACCAAAGCAATGAGTGACATTGCAAAAGCCTCTGCCGTTGCTGGTGGTGCTTTAGATAAGACAGGGATGTCAATGAAGACCAACACTCAATTAGGAATGAATTTCAATCGGGTGTTGCAGGATTCTCCTTATTTCTTTTCAAGCTTTAATATGGGCGTTATGTCAGTGGCAAATAACCTGCCTATGTTAGCAGAATCTTTCCAGGCAGCACGTATGAGAGGCGAGAGCTTCAAACAAATGCTATCCGGTATGTTTATGGGTATGGGTGGCTGGATGACAGCCTTAAATCTTGCTATATCTGGAATATTAGCTTATACGATGTACACAAGGGATGCAACAAAAGAAACAGACAAGTTTGAAGAATCACAAAGAAGACTTGAAGCAGCTTTTAATTCAATGGTTAAAATTGAAAATCCTTTTATGAAGATGTTTTCTTTAGATACTTCGAACATAAAAGATATTGATAAGCTAATCGACAAATTAAGAACTTTAACAGGCGAAACACAAGCCTTGCAAGCTAAAAGTATGCCCGGACAAAGTATAGATATACAAAATGCAGAAGAAGCTAATAAACTAAGGGCAGAAGCATTCACTAAAATGGTTTCAGCAAGCGGGCAGTATTCAGAGGGTGTTAAAAAGCGTTTAGAAGACTTAAAAACTGAATTAGAATTCCAAAAAGAACTTTCAAGAATACTTGAAGAAATTGGGATGAAAAGCAAAGAAGGCGGCAAAGGTGGCGGGGGGAAAAGCCCTAAAATGCCTAAAATAGACATCGGTATGGGTAACTCAAAAGAGTGGGCAGAATTAGAAGCCTTCGGAGATAAATACAGAGAAAAACAAGCAGAATCAGAAGCTAAATTAGCACAACAAAAACAAACAGCCATTGATGACTATTATAACACTGTAAAATTTGCAGATGAAGATTATTATAATTATAGGAGAACTAAACTTAATGAAGAGTTGGCGGGATTGCAAGAATTAGGCATTGCAGAAGAGGATTTGGATATCCTAAGAAAACAAAGACTTGACGAACTTGAATCTGAAAAAATGGCATCTTTAAGACGGGTTCATCAATTCGAAAACAACTTTGCGAATGCAGCAAGCGCAACATTACGAACCGGAATGAATCAAGCATTTGATGATATATTCGGGCACGCAAATAGTTTACTTGAGATATTCTTGCAGAATTTAGTTTCGGGTTTAGCAACAGACTTAGCAACTTCGGCAGGCGAAGGGATATTCAGTTGGCTGACTGGCGGTATAAGTTCTATTTTTGGGGGCATCTTTGGCGGTCCTGAAAGCAGTATTGGAGGGGTATCACCTCTGCAAGTTAACCTAAATGTAGACGGACAAAAGGTAATGTCTGCCGTCGTAACCCCAAACCTACCGCGAACTATGGATAGATTAGTTGAAACGAGGTTTATGGATGCTTGATATTTCCCTAAATGAACTTCCGGAAGTGGTTATCGAGATATATTTCGACGATGAAACTTTGTACTTAACCGAAAAAAGCAACAAAACGCTTTCCGGTCAACTTTATTCAGCAATATTAAGTGGGATTGATTTCGGTGCGAAGGTTATGCCGTTAACTGGAGGGGTTGGGACTATAAGCACATTAACCTTTGAGATACCTGAAAATAATGGACTTAGCTATTTTAATAGCAATGTATCTACATTCTATAACGACTCTTTCCCTTTTAATCGAATTGTTAAATGCGGTTTAGTTAATCCCGGAAGTAGCTCGCAATCGGATATTGTTTGGGTTTGTCTTTTTTATATAAAGAATATAAACCATCCCTTTAGGCTGATGCAATTCGATTGTTATGAATATTCATTCCTGAAAAATAAACTTGTTGGGTACAATAAGATTAAAACAGTAGATTATTACGACGAAGGTAGGGGCGGTTATATTAAAGCAACAACAACCGAAGGCGAAACTATTCCTATTCTTTACGGAAGTCATACTGTATTGGGAAACCCTTACGAAATAGACAAGATGCTTTTAGCTCCCGGTCTTTTAGTAGATGCTTCACGATTAAGATATTTAATTTGTGGACACAAACAGATATTTGATCCTATCAAAGTTTATAAATATCTTGAACCGATTGAATCTTATATGAAATTAACAGGTAATAATGTTGACACAGAAAATACCGAAATGGGTCTGAAATCTACATTACTCGGCGCTGGCGGAACACCTTATATACTTGGTGAGTTATATTGGCGTAAAGTAAAGATAGGTTCAGCTTCAACAATATATAATAATGTAGAAAATTTATTTGATAATGATGATACTACTTATATAACTCTTCCGGCTGGTGAATCTATTTCGGTTGTATGTGATGGCGATTTATCAACTTCACAATTAGGCGTATTCGATTCGCAGGATTCTTTTAATGTTCATTTCACTTTAGTTTGGGGAACGGATGTTGATACAGAAGTTAGAAATGCAACGATAGGGCTAAGATATAGAAGCTCCAACACCGATTCGGCAACAACGGCAATTTCAACTGATATATTAAGTGATTCTGATTTACTTGAAGTTGCTGATAGTACTACATTAAACCCGAGAGGTGAGTTGCCTTGGACTGTTGAAGATTTATACGACGTTGAATTTGTTGTAACTAACACTAATGCAACAGAAGACATAAGAGTTTACTCTATGCACGCTTATATAAATGACATAATGGTTCAAACACGGAGCTATGATTTAAGCAAATTAAGAAATCAAGGCGGTCGGGGATGAACATAAAACAGTTAATAAGAAAAGCAGAAGCCGCACAAGCAAGAAAAAACCGCTATGTCAACTGGAAGCAGTCTAAACTTAAAGCCGTTTCAGATGTGTGTTTTGAATCGGGCGGTAGGATGTTCCGAGACTGGATTGAAGGAAGAAGCAATGGCTTTAATGATGGCGACCAAATTAACCATCCTGTATATGTAATTGAAGATTTAATTCGTTCTTATATACTTTGTGAGCGTGAAATAAAAGCCGAAAGCGTGGATTTAACAACCCCTGATTATATTATTATTGGGACTTCCGGGCTTATACCCGATGCCGATTATTATAACAATGCATATGTGATTAACTATACGCAGGGATGGACAAAAAAGATAACAGATTATACCGATAACTCTTTAATTATTTACAATGACTCGTTAACAGATATAAGTGAAGTAAATGACATATTCGATATTGAAAATATACAAGGTAACAACGTTATAGATATAGCTTCTTTTGATGCAATAGGCAACGCAACAGACGGCTCATTAAAAGATTATGTTTGTGCTGGTTCTATTAGAGATGAAATTGACGTTATAGAAGTAATATCACAAATAACATCCGAGTTTATGCTATACATATATGATTCATTGTCTAAAATTAAGATTGCCGATTTGAACAAAACCGATATAGTCGGGACTCTACAATATCCTGTTTTCTCAAAAGGGAAAAGATATTTTAGTTTTACATCGCCATTTAATTGTGTTCC
>CAZSKE010000097.1:0-3413 GCA_964607325.1 uncultured bacterium
AAGCACCCGGCCCGCGGGCCCCGCCGCCCCGTAGGGCCGGCCGAACAGGAGCGGGAGCATATCCGGCGCCGTCGCCACGCCCACCACCGTCACCAGGACACCCCCCAGGGCCAGGATCTTCAGGAGCTTCTCCGCGAGGTCGCCGAACGCCTCGCGGTCGCCGCGGCGAGCGGCGAGGGACGGCAGGGCCGCCAAGGCCGCCATGTTGGCGAGCATCAGCGCGGCCTCCAGGAGCTTGTAGGCGTTGAAGTAGAAGGCCACCGACGCGTTGTCCGCGAGGTTCTTCAACATCACCACGTCCACCCGGTAGTAGAGGGTCTGAAGCGATCCCATGATCGCCAACGGCAAGGCCGCGCGCAGGATCGTGGTCGCGTCCGACCATCGGAAGTCCGCCCAATCCGGTCGCCAACCTCTTCTCCAAGCGAGCGCGCCCAGGAGCGCCAACGTGGCGGCGCTCACGAGGGACCACACCGCGCAGGCCGCCACGACGCCATGCCCCGTTCCCACCACGGCCACGAGCCCCACGAAACGCGCGAGACTCCCCAGCGCCACGATCCAACCTTGGAGCGCCATTTCCTCGTGGGCTTGAAGAAGGTACACGTACCCGCCGGCGAGACCGTCGAAGACCAGCCGGACGCCCATGACGAGGACGGCGAGGCGCAACAGCGGCTCGTACCCGGCGATCCACCCCCAGGCCGCCAAACCGCCCAGGAACAAAAGGGAGGACGCGAACCGCCAAACGATCGCGGAACGCAGATAGCGGGAGGCTTGGGAACGGTCGGCGGCGACCTCCCGGATGGTGAGGGCGTTGAGTCCCAGGTCGCCGAAGGAGGCCACCAACCCCACCAGCGTCACCGCCAGGGCGTATTGCCCGTTGGTGTCCACCTCGAACCGGCGCGCCAGGAAAATCAGCGCCAAGTAGGAGAAAACGCGGCCCGCGATCTCGGAGGACCAAAGCGCGGCCGTGTTTCGCGCGATGCGCGCCCCGGCGCCGCTCATTGTTTTTTCCCGGAGGGCCCGACGAAAAAGCTCGTCTCGACGGGGTGGCGCCGAAGGTAACCGGGGAATTCCCCCTGGTAACGCCGCGTCTTCACCCAGCGGAAAAAGATCCCCCAGGCCAAGGAAGGAAAAGCGCGAGCGAGCGGTCGCGCGATCACGGGTGGGAAAGGATAGAAATTGGACCCCGCGAAGCCCTCCAAACGGTAGCCCCCGGGCCAAGCGCCCTCGAGAAACGCCGCGAGGTCGCCCCGGGTGAATCCCCGCACATGGGCCGAAAGGCTTTTGAGGGGCGAGGGCTGGCGGCCGAAGAGAAGAAGAAACCGGTTGTGCAAGGAGGCCAGGTTGGGGACACCGACGATCAAGGAACCTCCCGGCTTGAGAACGCGCGTGGCTTCGTGGAGGATCCAGAATAATTCCTTGACGTGTTCCAACACCTGGTTGAGCACGACGGCGTCCATCGAGGCGTCCCGCAAGGGGATTCTTTCGCGCTCCAAATCGACGGAAATCACCCGAACGCCGCGCTCCCGCAGGGCTCGAACGGCCGGAGGAAGCGTCTCGATCCCCAGGAGGCGGGCGCGAGGATACAGGGACTTGGCGAGCGAAAGGTCGTCGCCGGACCCGGCTCCCATGTCCAGCACGGACGACAAGGGGCCCGCCTCGGCCAGGAAACGGCGGATGACGTCCCGCCCGTAATTGAGACTTCGATCGATCATGAAAATCAGCGGTCCGCCGTCGGCCGCCGGCATCCTCCCGGAAATTTCCGCGAAAACAGTTTTTCAGCGACCCGCGAGAGCTTGTTCCACGACTGGAAGCGTGGCCGCCAGGGTCTTCTCCCAGCTGTATTCCCGCGCCTTGGCGCGCCCCTTGTCCGACAGTTCCCTCCGCAAGGCGGGTTCCTGGGCGACCCGCCGCAGGGCTTCCCCGATCTCCACCGGCTTGTCCGGCTCGAAGTAAAGCGCCGCGTCGCCGAACACCTCGGGGAGCGACGCGCGACGAGAAAGAAGCGCCGGAGTGCCGAGCGCCATGGCCTCCAGGGGCGGCAGGCCGAAACCCTCATAGTACGAAGGAAGCACCAAAGCCTCCGCGCGGGCCATGAACCGCCGCAATTCCGAATCCTCCAAATACCCGGTGAACCGCACTCGATCCCCGAAAGGCTCCGCCAAGGCGCCGATCCCCTTGTCACCGGTGATAAACCCTTCCCGTTTGCCCACCACCACCAAGTCGTGGGGGATGTGGTCCTTGACGAGGGCGAACCCTCGCAAGAGGCCCGACAGGTTCTTGTGCGGCTTGACGTTTCCCACAAAAAGGAAGTACGGCTTCGGGTGGGGACTTTCGCCCGGGACCTCCACGAACCATTCCGGCCCGGCCGCCAAGTGGGTGACGGTGAGGTTTCGCGGTTTTCCCGCGAGACGTTCCAGTTCGGAGCCGCTGAAACGCGAAATGGTCAGGACCGCCGCGGCCTTCCGGACGACTCCGTCGAACAGCGCCTTCGCGTAGAGCTTCCGGTGCCAGCCTCCTGTCCATTGGGGCATGGCCAAGTGGAACACGTCGTGCACGTTGACCAACAGGCGGCCCCGGTAGCACAGCGGGATGTTGTAATGCGTCGCCCAAAACAAGTCCGCGTCCCTCGGAACGCGCCGGGGAACCTCCCATTGCTCCCGCAAGGAATACACCGGCGCGGAACACTCGATCCAGGAGGCCCGGGGGTGGGAAGCGGCCGACCAATCCCCCGCTTCGGAACGCCGCCCCAACAGCGCGAAACGGTCGCCGGGACGCGCTTCCATCACCCGGGGAACGATCTGTCGGATGTAGGTGCCGATGCCGGAGGCGTTGAGCATCCGCACGTCGATGGCGATGGTGGAAATGGCGCGGCTCCTTCGATGGCATCCCACGGCATCCAACGACTATAATTGAAACCACCATGTCCCGGAAACGTTCTTCTCACGCACCCCCGCCCCTTCGGGCACCCTCTCCCCGGAGCGCATGGCCCTGGTGGGTCCTAGGCCTAGCCCTGGCGGGAACGGTCTACACCCTGCTTTTCCTCCGCTATCGCCCGGAGGACCTCGACGACGCCTGGAGCCTTTCCTATATCTTCCAGTATTGGAGGTTCGGCCGGGAGACGGATCCCGTTTTCGGCGGACCCGCGCGAATCCTCTATTTCGGGAAGGTCCACGCGCTATTCACCGGCTGTGTCCTGGAACCCCTGGGCTGGACCCGGGGCGCCGCCCACGCCCTTTCCATCCTTTGGACGCTCCTATCCGCGGGACTGTGGGGCTCCATCCTTCACCGCCTGGGGTACGACCGCGCGCTCATCGCGTTCTTCTGTGTTTTCGCGCTCGCCCTGGAACCCTTCCTCGCTTCCGCCCATTCGGCGCGGCCCGAGGCGTTCGTTTTCCTCCTCCTCAGCCTTTGCC
>CAZSKE010000097.1:3423-7730 GCA_964607325.1 uncultured bacterium
GGCATGGGACAAGGAACGGGGGGTTCTCGGCTTTCCTCGCGGCCGGGGTCGCGGCGGGCGTCGCGATCGAGACCCATCCGATGGGCGTCATGGCTTTTGTGTACCTGGGGGCGGCGTGCTTCCATCCCGGGATACGCGCGAGTCTCCGGGCGAATCGAGCCTCGGCCTTGTGGGGACTCGGAACCGGCTTGGCGCTTTCGGCGATCGGCTATCTCCTTCTTCATCCCGGTGTGTTTTCCACGTTGGGAAGGGAGATCGTCGAGGGCAACACCCAGGGCGGACGCTCGGTCAACAACTACCTGTTCGACTATTTTTTCAAAACCCGGCATTACCGGCATCTGCCCGAATTGGCGCTGATCCTGGGAGCCCTTTGGGTTTTCGCGCGACGCGCGTTATGGAAAAAAGATCCCTTCGTCGCCGCCCTCACCGCGCTCACTCTGGCGTCCACGTTCGTCCTGAGCCGCCCCAACTACCATTACGCCTTGTACGCCGCCCCGGCGTTCCTTCTGTTGATCCTTTCCTCGGCCCGCGCGCGCGGATGGTTGGGGCCCATCGCGGTGTTTCTTTCGCTCCTGCTGTTGTCGCAGTACGCGGTGGTCTACGTGAAGAACCGCTCGTTTCATTGGGAGGAGCGCCTCGCGAAAACCCAAGCCCTGGTTCCCGACGATTCCCTGCCGGTCCTGGGAAGCGCCAACGAGTGGTTCGTCTTCCGGAATCGCGAATTCATCTGGTCCCAATACGTGGGGGATAGAACCGCGCTAGGTTTCAAGGAAGCCTATTTAGTGGAGGAGGACGACTACCGGACCTCGCCCGGCAGTCTGAAGCCGTGGATCGAGGGGAACTTCAAGTCCGAGGCGATCACGGAAAAAGCGCTGGGCGGCGAAACATATCGGGTCTTGCGCCTGCGGAGGCTTTCTTATCCGCGGGTAAACCTACCCTTGTAAAAACTCTTGCTGAGATACAAAGCCGCTATTGGATTATGTCCCATCGCGCGGTCTTTAACCACCAGAGGGGTCGTCTCCGCCTTGCTATGTTTTAAAAATAGAATATCGTGCCCGACGCAAAGTCCCATCATGATGTTCAGTTCGGTCTTTTCTTGATCGAGCACTTCCGCCTGCATGATGGGGTTGCATGAGACATTCCCCGGTAGACCGATCTCCTTGGGATCCACTTCCCCGCAAAGACAAGAAACGGAAATAACCTCGAATCCGTTATCTTCGAGAATATCCGACAGTAATTTGGATTCAGGTATCAACATATAGCAAGTGGCGATGCCCAGCCTTTTCATCCCTCGCTGCCTGGCGTATTCCATCACCTCATCGATCCTTGTCCATGACCACTTTTCTTTCGGTGTCCTGGGGTTGAAGATATTGCTCATCAAACCCAACCAGCCTTTCATGATCGCCTGGTTCTCGGGCTGCTGGTACTTTTCCACCGTTTTCTTGGCTAAGCCCGCGTATTTTTCAGTCGGGCATGATGCCGGCACTTTTCCACTTTTATCTTTACTGCCACATCGAAGAACCGAACACCTCACGCAATGCGGTTTACTATTTTCCATTTTGAAAACCTCCCCGTGGTGGACGCATACCGAACTTTGCGATTCGAAAGTGTTTAACTATAAAGTGATACCCCACAGTGGACAACTACCGAACCCCTTTGGCGCTCTCAAACTTCTTCAAATTCGCAGAGCACTACCCGGGTATTCATTTTCATATCATGCCACAAACGTCCGAGTGAATCTTTTCCATACGTCAAACCGTATAAAGAATAGATTATTCCAAACATTTTATAGAAAGATCGCTTAACTGAAAATGTAATCGGATGGCGCACTATTTCTCCTTGTTCATCCGCAACCGCCAACCCCATCAAGTAATATCCAAATGTATTTGGTGCGCCTTTGATCAATGGATTGGCAAAGTAGAACACAATTAGAACCATTGACGCTAGAATTACAGGGACAAGTATCCAATCAGACAAGACGGCATAATCTCGTACAAAACTCCATTTAAATTGTCCGGTTCTCAAAGATTCAAAATATATTCCTATAAATCCAACAATAGCAGCTATTGGTATAGACACGAAGTAAAAGTCAATTAGAAATGCAACCATACGCCTAAAACGAGAAGGAATACCAATCACCTTAGTTCTAACATTTCTTTTTTGAAGAAATACATAAATCAGAATAAAGATCATCCCCCAAATCAAGCCGAGCAAGTTCGACGATCCTGCAACATGTGTGATCCCAGACCTTTCGTCAAATTCATAACCCATATTGCGCATATTTGAAAAAACAACGAAACCGAGACTAATTATCTGAACAATTAAAATTGAAGTCCGTATTATCCTAATATTCATATCTACCCTCCCCGCTGCGGACTAGAACCCACCTTCCATTTCCCAAACTAAAGTCACTTCGCTTTCCCCCCAAAACCCAACTCCCGAAGCAACCGGTCCGCCTTGTGGGACCAATCGTGCTTCGCCGCGAACCGTCGCCGCTCCGAAGCGCCCCCTCGTTCCCTCAAGCACGCGGACAAGGCGCGTGTGAAGCCCGCCCCGTCTTCCACAAGCCACGCCGGGCTCTTGAGACGGCGCAATTCACGCCAGGACGCGGACACAACGGGCAGACCACAGGCCAGGTACTCGTAAAGTTTGATGGGGTTCACGGCGTGCAACAGTTCCCCGCTTCCGGCGACATCGAAGGGGATCATGCCCGCGTCGGCGTGGCGCAGGTAAGCCGGCAGGAGCGCGTGCGGCTTGGCGCCCAAAAGACTCACGTTCGGAAGCCCCTTCAACGACTCGACCGCGGGCCCCGGGGGGCCGATCACCACGAACGAAACTTTCGGGAGTTTTCGCGCGGCCTGGAAAACCCAGGACGCGTCGAACCATTTTTCCAAAGCGCCCGCGTACACCACCCGGGGACGTGGGATGGAGGCGTAATCCGGCGGTTCCGGAACTTCCTTCTGGAAACGCGCGTAATCCACGCCGTTGGGAAGGTATAGGGTGCGCTTGACACCCAACGCCTTCACATCGGGCTCCAGATCCTGGGCGGTGTACACCACCAGGTCCGCCTCGCGGGCCAATCGGGCTTCCATCTCCACCAAAGCGGGCGTGGCCTTGGCGAAACGGCGGAAACGATCCGTCACCCGGAACACGGTCTTCCGGGCCTCCACCCCGCGGGTCCAAACGTGCTGGGTCGGGGTATCCACCACCAGAAGATCCACACGGCCGAAACCCTTTTGCCGCGCTTTTTTCGACGCCCTCGGCCATGAGAAGGACTCCCAGGATTCCAGAACGCCTTTCGATCGCAAGAGGGGGAGATTCTGGGGCGGGGACAGGGTGAGGGGCGAATAGTGCCACAAACGCCCGGTTTCGTCCCACGCCCCGCCGCGCGCCCAATCCCTCAGCCGATCCGTGGTCGTGGGACCGCCGCGGCCCAACAAGTGCCAGGGCGACACGGGTTCCGAAAGGAAGGCCGCTTCCCACCCGCGTTCCACCAGTCGGCGCGCGAGATGATTGGCCCCGACCTGAAAAGGGGATTCCCAATAAGTGTTGGACGCCCAGAAGACTTTCACAGGACGAACGACCAATCCACCTTCTCGACTTCGGTGCGTAAAGTGAGCCAGGTCGCGGGCACGCAGGAACCATAGGAAGGCGAATAACGACCGGGTTCCACCACCCACCCCTCCTCGGAGCAGAGGAAAATCAAGCGCGTCGAGCCCCGGTTCAGGAACCACTCCCGGGGCGTCGGCCCCGCGTGAACCCTCACCTCGGGATGAAGACAGAACCGGAGGATCTTGGCGCCCGCGACGGGCAGGTGATCCTCCCCCGCCAGGCTTCCCGCGTTCAATAAAAGGACCCGATGCGCGGGCGCCCCGTACCCCTCGTGACGGGCGGCCAAGCGGCGTGTCCCCCCCGCCGTCACGCCATGAGTGGGCCAATGGCGGATGGAAAACAACCCCTCGGGTCCGTCGATCCATTTCACCGGCTCCCGACCCTCCAGGTGGAACCCGTTGTGGGCTCGGACGGACCGGAAGGCGTTGCGCTCCTCCGGAGAGGGCGTGTACAGGTACGTTCCCGGGTCCACCACAAAACGGCGCTTGGCCGCGGACAGCTCGAACCCGAGCAGGTCGGCGTGGGCGTGTCCCCCGTTGCCCCGCTGACCCGCCTCGCCGCAACGCAAGACCAAGTGGAATTGCCGATTGGAAAGGACGTGCGCCCCCATGCGGGAGCCCGCTGGAGGCCCGGAAGCGGAGTCCTCCCGCAGACGCCCGGCGAGTTCCTCGAGCGCCGACGCCAGCCCCATCTCG
>CAZSKE010000098.1:0-5086 GCA_964607325.1 uncultured bacterium
CAGGTGGGCGTGACGGTGGGGGTGGGCGTTGGCGGATCGGGCGCCTGGCAGGGCGCCTGATACGACGCGCACATCTCGAACGTCAGCCCGTGATACGTCCACTGGTTGACCAGGCGGAACGCCAGGACGTTCCTGCCGTCCTTGAAATAGGACGGGTCCAAGGGCACCGTCTGGCAAAGGGTGTATAACCAGCTGTCGCCGTTGTAGGGGCCCTCGAACTTGCCCAGGAAGTTCCCGTTGAGCCAGGCCTCCACCACGTTGTCCCCGCTCAGGATCAGGCTCGTCGGCTGGACCTGCGCGCCAGCGGGCAGGTCGAAAACGGACCGGTAGTAGGAATCCGAGAGGTTGGGAGGCAATCCGCTCGCGAAAGGCGCGATCCAGGCGTGGTTCAGGGCGTTGGCGGAGCAGGGCTCCACCCACTCGCCGGGAGGCTCGGTGACGATGGAGGCGCTCTTCCAGGGCGTTCCCTCGGCGTAGTCCGGATCGAGCCATCCGCGGCCGGATCCATCGGGGGGAGGCGCGGCGTTGGACGGGTCGAAGAACACCCGCGCGTCCTCGGGGGAACTCTTCAGGCAGACGACGCCCGGGCAGTTCCCCGACACCGTGCCCGTGGGCGTGGGCGTGACGGTCAGCTGGGGCACGAAGGTCGGAGTGGGCTCGGGGGTCCAGTACCCCTCGAGGTCGCACACGCAGTTTCCGGGAACGCCCGGGACCTGGGCGATGAAGCAGTACATTTTGCCCGTGCTGTCGCAGACGAAGATCTGGCCCGAATCCTCGGCCCAATCGACGAAGGACAGCTCGGCGCCATGGCGGAAACGCCACTCGATCTTGCCGGTCTGCCCATCCATCCCGTAGAAATCCCCGTGGCAGGCCGAGATGTAGACCTTGCCGCAAATGACGAAAGGACTGGACCGCGCGAAGTTGCCGGTCAGCTTGGTGCACCACACCACCCTGCCGGTGCGGTAATCCAGCGCCCAGACCTTCCAACTGTCGCCCGGCACGATCACCAGCTCGCCACAGAAGGCCAGGTTGCCGCTGGTGACCCCCGACAAGGCCCGGGTCCAGACCAGGGACCCGTCGGACTTTTTGCGGCACTGGATACTCCCGCCGCAGTGGGTGTTGTAGACGTATTCGTCGGTCACCAAGACGCCGTTCTGGCGGATGCCGGGAATCTCCTTGTACCAGATCACCGACCCGTCGGAAGCGTTGAGACAGAAGAAGGCGCCGTCACGCGTGCAGAAATACACCCGTCCAGCGTCATAAGCCGGCGTGCAAGCGCCGCTCCGGTATTCGTAGCCGAAGTACGCGGTGAAGTTGAAATCCCAGATCGTCGCGCGTGTGTCGGGATCGATACAACGGAAGCCGGGGCCGCCCGTTCCCACGAAAAGCCGGTTCTCGGCCAGCATCGGCCCCGAGAACTGCCAGTAGGCCCATTCGTTCTCGAAATCCACCGCGGGATCGTGGCCGTAATACCAGACGACCTGCCCGTTGGCGGGAGAGAGCGCCAGGGTATCCCCCTGCACCGTCCCCACGTAGACCAGGTCGCGGTCGGCGTCGTAGGACGGCGTGGCGTACAACGTCCAGGATCCGGCGGGCCAGGTCCAAAGGTGCTCGCCTGTGTTGCGGTCCCGGCAACGCACGCCCCACTCGTAAGCCTGGATGACGCGGTCCGCCAGAATCACGGGTCCCCCCACGGGCACGCCCCAGTAATCGCATTTGATGGACTGCCAGAGGATTTGCAACGGGTTCTGGATGTTGGTGGGGTTGAGGTTGTGGTTCTCGCGGCGGAGGTTGCCGCTTTCCATCGGGTAGAGCCCGGCGGCTTGGGCGGCGAGCGGCCCGCAAAAGGCCGCGATCAGGAGCATCTTGATCGTTTTCATGGGCACACCTCCTGCGTGACGGGCGGGAGGAAGACGACTTGCCCCGCTGGCACCGGCCGTCGCGGAACGATGGCAGGCACGTCGTTCGTGTTATTAGCCGCCCCCCGGGTCCAATAAGTGGGGGGCACTCCCTCGCGCGGAAGAGTGGCCATCCGCGTCAATACGTCGTCCACCAGCGTCTGCCAATCCAATCCGTAATAGATCACGATGTCGTCCCACGCCATGTTCCTGCGGAGACCCATGATGTGCGTGACGGTGCATCCACAATTCACCGTGATGCGCATGATGAGGTAAGACATGAAATCGTCGAGCTGGAGGCTCCGGACCTCATTCACCACCTGGGGGGTACAGCCGATGGCCGTCGCCACGTCGGTTTCCGGGACGCGCCAGATGAAAGTCGTCGGGCCGCTGGTCGGGGTGGGATAAGCCGCGTAGGACATGACGCAGATCTGGTCGATTTCGAGGGTGGTTCCGGTTGGCCCACCCACGCTGGACCACAGGAAGGACTGGGTCGCGGCGAGGGCCTCATCGAGGAGGGCGGTTTCCCCGGCCCCCGGGGACATGGAGGCGCGGGGAATGATGACCTGTTCCCAGGAGGTGTTGGCCGTGAAACTGGCGCCCCAACCCTCCCCGGTATCCACGGACGACGCCAACCGAAGCCGGTAGGTGCCGGGGTTGTTGACCCGGACATAAAAGGAGATGCCCGCGTAAAGCGCGTTAAGGTCCACGGGAGTGAGTCCGGCGTTCAAGTCGCCCCGGACCCCCCAACCGTCGCTCGCGGTGGCGTTCCAGCCGGTCGCCCTCAGGGAATACGCCGTTCCGCTCGCGCCCGTCGGGGAAATCGCAATCGAAGACGCGGCGTTCCCCCAGTAAATGGCCGACCAACTTCCCCCGAAAGGCGTGTAAAGGTCTCCATCCTCGAAATTCTCCGCGACCGCGCAGGTTTGTACGGCCAGGGGGGTGTTGGTGTCCGTCGGGGTGATCGTAAAAGTGCTGGTGTTCACGGGGGTGAAACTGGGGGTAGGCGTCCAGGTCAAGGTGATGGAGACTGGAAAACCCCCTGTCGGGGTCGGGGTGTTCGTCCGGGTTCGGGTGACCGTGAACGTGGAAGTCCGGGTGACGGTGAGAGTGGTCCCCGGGAACCCCCCCGAACCTGTTAGCGTGGGCGTCGGCGTAAAGCTCCGGGTAAAGGTAGGCGTGGGTGTCGAGGTCCGGGTGAAGGTATAGGTCGAGGTTTGCGCCGACGCGGGACTTGCCGCGGTCCATCCAAAAAACAAAACCGCTGGGATAAACGCCAGGAATCCGGTGTGTCGCTTCATTTTCCGCCGCCTTTCATAAACCTGGCCCTTGGGGGATGGACGGGACCGGCAGGGACCGTGATGATTTCACCCTCACTTACCAGTGTGTCGATGGGCGCCAAAATTCCATTTTTCAAAGGATTTTTTGCCCCTTTTTCCCCATAAAACAAGCCGTTTCGGGTATTGAGTGAAAACCGCTGGAGGACCGATGTGGATAGAGTATTTCAGATCAAATAAAAAAAGCCCCCTCCCGGACGGGAGGGGGCTTTTCAATAACCCGAACGATCAGGAACAACCGGACGAAGTGCCGCAATTCAGGCACTTGTAGCAAGCGGCGCTCCTGACCATGATCGTCCCGCAATTGGGGCAAGGCGGCGCGTCCGCCTGGCTGACATACACCCTGTTTTCGTTGCTATCCGCGAGTCCCACGGCCGGGGCCTCCGCGGAATCGGGTTCGGCGGACACGGGAGCGTCCCCCACGGGGACCTCCGCGGTCTCCGCCGCGCCCCGTTCACCCGGCGGAAGAAATTTCATGGCCAACCACCGGAAGATGTAGTCGGTGACGGACTTGGCGAACCGGATCTCGGGATTGTTCGTGATCCCGGACGGCTCGTACCGGCTATGGCTGAACTTGTTGATGAGCACCTTCAAGGGCACGCCATACTGGAGCGCCAGGGAAACCGCCGTGGCGAAGGAATCCATGAGCCCGGAAACGGTGGATCCCTCCTTCGACATCACGATGAACAGCTCACCGGCCGTCCCGTCCTCGAACTTGCCCACGGTGATGTAGCCCTCGTGGCCCGCGATGGAGAACTTGTGGGTGATGGCCTCGCGCTCGTCCGGCAGGCGCCGCCGTACCGGCTTGGGCACGGCGCGGGATGAAGCCCCGTCCATGGCCGTGTTGAGGGGCTGGGTGCGCTTGCACCCGTCCCGATACACCGCCACGGCCTTCAGCCCCAGCTTCCAGGACTGGATGTAAGCCTCCATGATGTCTTCCACCGTGGCGTCGTGGGGCAGGTTCACGGTCTTCGAGATGGCGCCGGAAAGAAACGGCTGGACGGCGCCCATCATGCGGATGTGCCCGAGATAATGGATGGACCGCGTCCCGTTCATGGGCTTGAAGGCGCAGTCGAACACAGGCAAATGCTCGGGTTTGAGGTTCGGCGCCCCCTCGATGGTGTCGTGCGCGTTCAGGTAGGCCAAAATATCCTCGGCCTGCGAGGCCGTGTACCCGAGCTTGGTCAGGGCTTCCGGAACCGTCTGGTTCACGATCTTCATGACCCCGCCGCCCACCAGCTTCTTGTACTTGACCAGGGCGATGTCGGGCTCGATGCCCGTGGTGTCGCAATCCATCATGAAACCGATGGTCCCCGTCGGGGCCAGCACCGTCACCTGGGCGTTGCGGAAACCGTGTTCCCCGCCCACGGACAGCACGTCCTTCCAGACCTTCTGGGAACCGATATAAAGATCGTCGGGCACTCCGGCCCGGGAGATCCTGGAGGCCGCTTGCTGGTGCATTTTCATCACGCCCAGCATGGATTCCTGGTTACGAACGTAACCGGGGAAAGGCCCGACTTCCTTGGAAACGCGGGCGCTCATCACGTTCGCCCGGCCGTGCATGAGACTGGTCACGCAAGCCGCGTAATTGCGGCCCTCTTCGCTGTCATAAGGCAGGCCGCGCGACATGAGCAGGGCGCCCAGGTTGGCGTACCCCAGCCCCAAGGGACGATAGTCCCAGGAATTGCGCTCGATGGGCTTGGTGGGGTAATTGGCGTTGTCGATCAGGATTTCCTGGGCCAGGACCGTCAAATCCACGGCGTGACAGAAGGACTCCAGATCGAATTCGCCCTCCTCGTTGCGGTATTTCATGAGGTTCAACGAGGCGAGATTGCAGGCCGAATCGTCCAG
>CAZSKE010000098.1:5129-7694 GCA_964607325.1 uncultured bacterium
ACATGTATTCGGAGCAGGGATTGGAGGCGTTGATACGCGCCGTGGCCGGGCTGGTGTGCCAACGATTCACGGTGCTGTCGAACTGCATGCCGGGATCCCCGCAAACCCAGGTGGCCTCCGCGATCATGCGGAGCATTTCCTTGGCGTTGTAGGAATCCATGGGCCGCCCGTCCAGGCGGGCCTTGGTGAACCAGGTCCCGTCGTTCAAGGCCGCCTGCATGAACTCGTCCGTCACGCGCACCGAATGGTTGGCGTTCTGGAACTGGATGGAGTCGTAGGCCCCGCCGACCACGTTGAATCCGCCGTTGTAACCGGCCTCGATCAGGGTCCAGGCCTTCTTCTCCTCCTCGGCCTTGCACTTGATGAAGGCCTCGATATCCGGATGGTCCACGTCCAGGATGACCATCTTGGCCGCGCGGCGGGTCTTGCCGCCTGATTTGATCACACCCGCGAAACTGTCAAAACCGCGCATGAAGGACACCGGCCCCGAGGCCGTGCCGCCGCCCGAAAGGCTTTCTCGGCCGGACCGCAAGGCCGAGAAATTCGTCCCGGTGCCCGACCCGAACTTGAAAAGCATTCCCTCGGTCTTGGCGAGATCGAGGATGGCTTCCATGCTATCGGTCACCGAATTGATGAAGCAAGCGGAGCACTGAGGGCGCTCCTCGATGCCGACGTTGAACCAAACCGGCGAGTTGAAGGCCATCTTCTGGTGCACCAAAAGATGCATGAGTTCCATATGGAAGGTCTCAACGTCGTCGTCGGAGTCGAAATAGCCCTGGTCCTTGCCCCATTCGGCGATGGTGTCCGTCACGCGCCGGATGAGTTGTTTCACGCTGCGTTCGCGCTCGGGGGTGTTCACTTTTCCGTGGAAGTACTTGGAGACGACGATGTTAGTGGCCGCTTGGGACCAGCTCTTGGGGATCTCCACGTCGCGCTGTTCGAAAATGATCTTTCCGCCCTCGTCCGTGATGGCGGCGGTCCTCAATTCCCATTCCACCTCGTCGAAGGGATGAACCTCTTTTCGGGTGAGGAATCGGCGGACTCGAAGTCCCCCGTCGCGGGAGAAGGTGTTGGGACGGGTGAAGACGGCGGTTCGGGACGGTGAAGACTTGGACATGCATCCTCCTTAGGACGGCAAGACACCGGGGCCTCGAAAGGCTCCGCGTTCAGAAAAATCGGGTCTCTTTCTCACGTTTGGCGATCGTCGTTTTGGCTAGGCGTCTCTTCGGCCGGCTCCGGGGCGCCGGTGGGCCCTTTTGTCCTTACACAAGGGCCCAAAAACGCTCTCCCAAAGCGTTCCGGCACCCTGAAATGATTTAAGAAACCTCAATTTCCACAATATTTAGTCAACCTGCTGTTTATAAACACCATCACTGGTATTGTCAAAGGAAATATGGCCCATTTCCCCCAGTAAAATGGTCGTTTTACAACTATCCACAGTAGGGCGAACTTACAACGACCTACCAATGATGGTGTCGTTTCGCGGGACGGCGCGCGAACCCCCAACCCCCACCGCTTTCAGACGCCCTTGGCTTTCAACTCCGAAGACAGCTTTTCGTAACCCTTTTTACCAAGGAGGGCGAACATGTTTTTCTTGTACGCCTCGACACCGGGTTGATCGAACGGGTTCACGCCCAAAAGATATCCGGAAACCCCGCAAGCCAACTCGAAGAAGTAAAACAGATAACCCAGGTGGGTGGCGTCGAGTTTCGCCAGGATGAGCCGAAGAACCGGCACGCCGCCGTCCGCGTGAGCCACCGACGTGGCCCGCATGGCGGCCTCGTTGATCCAGGAAAGCGGCTTTCCCGCGAGGTAGTTGAGGCCATCGAGGTCCCGCGCGTCGCGCGGAAGCCTCACGTCCGACGCCTCCCGATCCACCCATAAAACGGTCTCGAACATCAACCGTGGCCCGTCCTGGAGATATTGCCCCATGCTGTGAAGATCGCTGGTCAAATCCACGCTGGCCGGGAACAAGCCCTTGCCTTCCTTGCCCTCGGATTCCCCGTACAACTGTTTCCACCATTCCGAAACGAAGTGGAGCTCGGGACGGTAATTGGCCAGCACCTCGATCGTCTTGCCCTTTCCATATAGGGCGTTGCGCAGGAGCGCGTATTGGAGCGCTGGATTCTTGGAAACGTCCTTCCGGACGCAGTCCGCGGCCGCGGTCGAAGCCCCCTTCAGGAGCGCCCGGATGTCCACGCCCGCCACCGCGAGGGGCAACAAACCGACCGGGGTGAGAACGGAAAACCGCCCGCCGACGTCGTCGGGGATCACGAAAGTGGGCCAACCTTCCGCGTCCGCCATTCCCTTGAGGGCGCCTCTGGCCTTGTCGGTCACCGCCACGATGCGCTTCCCCGCGGCCTTCCGCCCGGAGCCTTTCTCAAGCCAACCCCTCAAGATCCGAAAAGCCACGGCGGGTTCCGTGGTCGTGCCCGACTTGGAGATCACGATGAGTCCGGTTTTCTTGGGGTTCAATCCTTTCATCAGCGCCGAAAGCGCCGTGGGGCAAAGATGGTGCCCCGCGAAATGCACCCGGCATTTGGGGGATCCCAAGGCCTCCAGGGC
>CAZSKE010000099.1:0-5943 GCA_964607325.1 uncultured bacterium
GCGTAGCCTCTGGTACAGGGTCGATTGCTCCAGCATTTCTCGAATCGAGAAATGCTCGGCCTGAGGAGCGGCGAACGTAGAAAGCCGCGAAAAGAGCCTGGAGCCAGAGGAGCAAAGGTTCCGCAGGAATGTTTGCGAATATGGCGACAGGCTCTTTGAAAGCGCGCTCCGAAGGAGCGCGCCTCAGGCCCGCCTTTATCCTTATCCCCTGAATCCCCTGCATCCCAGTTAACAATTGAGGGTCGGCTGTCACAGAGATGCCTTCGGCATCACGGTTCAGGGCAAGAGGTGCACTGTGGTTCAATGAATTTTGAATTTTGGGGTCTGACCCTTTACTTCGAGGGGGACCTCTTGAGGGCGTTGGGCGGTGTCGTCGTGATGACCGGAATGGGGTTGTAGGACGTGTCCGGCTGGGGGGTGATCTGGGAAAGGGCGGCTTGGTACTTGGAGTAAACGCCGGCCCGCGTCACTCGGATGTCCTCGTCCAAAGGTCCTTCGGGCGGCGCCCAGTCGTTCAAGCGCGCGCGGCATTCCCACTCGCGTTTCTCGGACAAATCCACCCACCGGGTGTGTGGGGGCTGGTAAAACTCCTGGCACTCCTGGAATTCCCACATGGCCTGGCGGTATTGCCCCTTGGCGAACAAGGCCTCGCCTCGATCGTAGGCGGCGTGGGCCCTCCTCACGACCTCGAAATAAACCATGCCGAGGGCGATGATCAGGGTGCCCAACACCAGAAGCGTATTCTGGATCGCCGGCTTCTTGTACCAGGCCATCGGGTTGTCTTCGGTCACGTCCAACCTCCCTTTGTTGAGAGCCTCAAACAAAACCTCCGAGCCAACCGCCAGTGGTTTTGTTTTCTAAAACTGCCTCAAGAACCTCACGTCATTCTGGTAGAAAAGCCGGATGTCGTCCACCCGGTATTTAAACATGGCGATGCGCTCCACACCCATCCCAAACGCGAAACCGGTCCATTTTTCCGGGTCCACCCCGCAGTTCCGGAGAACGTTCGGGTGGATCATGCCGCAACCCAGGGTTTCCACCCAGCCCGACTGCTTGCAAATCCGGCAACCCTTCCCCTCGCAGAAGATGCAGGAGATGTCCATCTCGGCGCTCGGCTCGGTGAACGGGAAGAAACTCGGCCGGAACCTTGTGCGAATCTCGGGGCCATAGAACCTCTTGACGAAAGCTTCCAAAACGCCTTTCAGATGACCGAAATGGATCCCCTCGTCCACCAGGAAGCCCTCCACTTGGTGGAAAATATGGTGGTGGGTCGCGTCCACCGCCTCATGACGGTAAACCCTTCCCGGCACCACGAATTTGAAGGGGGGCTCCCCTTTTTCCATCACGCGCACCTGAACCGGCGAAGTGTGGGTTCGCAGTAAGGAGCCGTCCGGCAGAAAAAAGGTGTCTTGGCTGTCCCGGGCGGGATGGTCCGGGGGGAAATTCAGCGATTCGAAGTTGTAATGATCCGTTTCCACGTCCGGGCCGGAAGCCACATCGAACCCGAATTCCTTGAAAATGTCCGTGATCTGGTCCGTCACAGCGGTTAAAGGATGGTCCTTGCCGACGGGGAAAGACCTACCCGGAAGGGTCGGGTCAAACCCGGGCGGAAGCTCGGTCGGCGCCGAACTTTCCAACCCGGCCTGCTTTTCCTCCAACAAACCGGAGAGACGGTTCTTGAGGTCGTTGCAAGCCTTTCCGAGGGCGGGTTTTTCGGCCGCGGAGGCCTGGCCAAGTTGTTTCAACAGCTCGGTGACAGCGCCCTTTTTCCCCAGGTATTTGACCCGCGCGTCCTCCAACGCTTTCAAGGTGGTGACTTGAGCGATATCGTTCTCGGCCTCGTTTAGAACTTTCAAGATGGCGTCGTTCAAGAAAACCCCTGAAAAACGTTGGTTTGAATCGCGGCATATTATATAGCCAGGCCGCCAAGTATGGTGGACTCCAAAGGGTTCTTCAGACCTGAAAAGTATGGAAAAAAGGGGGGCGCGGGAAATTCAAGAACGACGTGGCATCAAGCGCGTGGCGGGGTCTTGGTGAGCTCGGAAGCCTTTGCGGCGTTACGGGCGATGGAGCGCGTACGGTGAAACATAAGGAAGGCCCCGATGGAACCATTCCGCTCGAATATCTTCCAATAACTTTCAACTTGTTTGTCGGGGTTACGCTTGGTTTTGCTTTTGTTTTTCACTTAAAAAAGGCCTTTTTAACTAATTTCATGAAGTGTATCACCCGATTTGGGGGGTGTCAAGGAACGGCCCCCCGGAAAGCCTTGTAAAATAAGGCGATTGCAGCCGAGGCGCCCACATTGAGCGACTCGACTTGCCCTCCCATCGGAATACGGACGCGCTCATCGCAAGCGGAGGTGATCTTTTCCGGAAGGCCTTCCCCCTCGGAACCCACCCAGTAAGCCCTCGGTTTTTCCGTCAACTCCCCGAGGGTTCGATCAGCCCTCGGCATCAAGGCGGTGGAAACAACACCCCTTCCCCGCAACCATTCGAGAGCCTCGCTCCAAGGAACACCCGATTGAACCGGAATCCGGAAAAGGGATCCCATGGCGGCTCGCACCGCCTTCGGATTAAACGGATCGCAACATCCACCCGTCAGGATCACTCCGGACGCGCCGGCGGCTTCCGCGGTGCGGATCAAGGCCCCGGTGTTTCCGGGGTCTTGGACCCCATGCGCGACCAGAGCCAACGACAGGGGTTCCAGGGGCCAGCGAAGCTCCGGTTTGGCGGCCACGGCGACGATCCCCTGGGGGGAAGGCGTGTCGGAAAGATACTGGATGATTTTCTCGGAAACCCGCACCCACCGCGTCTTGGCCCTCGAGGACATGACGGCCAGGTCTTTTCCCTCCGGTCGGCTTTCGGCCGTGGGCGTCGCCAGGACGTAACGGACCTTGACCCCGGATGCCAGGGCGTCTCGAACAAGGTGGAATCCCTCGCAAAGAAAATCGGTGGATTCCCTCAATTTTTTGGGCACGGTCAGCGAGTGGGCGTGCTTCACCATGCTGTTCTGGACGCTGGAAACGGCGGAATAGGATTCCATGGCCATGACGCCTTTTCAGGAACTCATCGGTAGGATTCGGGGTGGGTCGCTCGCGAATATCGAGAGGCCTCCACGAACCCCCCTACCCAACGACGAACAAAACGCTCTTGTCGGCCCCACCGTTCCAGATTACAGAAAACAGGGGTGTGGGAAAACAAAAAAGCCCCCATCCCGGAACGGGACGGGGGCTGAAGGCTTCCTTTTCAGGGTTTCGCGGCCTTCTTGGCGACCTCGGCGATTCGGTCAAAAGCCGCCGAATCCGCGACAGCCAAGTCGGCGAGAATCTTGCGATCCAAATCCACCTCGGCTTTCTTGAGGCCGTTGATGAGTTGGCTGTAGGAAAGACCCCTCTCCCGGGCCGCCGCGTTGATCCGGGCGATCCAGAGACGGCGGAAATCGCGTTTCCGGGCCTTTCGGTCCCGGAAGGCGTAATTGCCCGCGCGACGGACGGATTCGCGCACCGACCGATACTGGCGGCTCTTGGCGCCCCAGTAACCCTCGGCCAGCTTGAAGAATTTCTTTTTGCGAGCGCGCTTGGCAACCGCTCGTTTCACTCGTGCCATGTCGGTTCTCCGTTTCCCCGGTCAGCTACGAAGCAGTGTTTGGATGACCCGCGACTCAACCTTGTTAAGGCCTGGTTGCGCGCGCAACCGGCGCTTGCGTTTCGCGTTCTTGGTGCTCATCAGGTGCTTTCGCCCCGGAAGACGCATCACCCTCACCTTGCCGGTCCCGGTCACCTTGAAGCGCTTCTTGGCGCTTTTGTTGGTTTTCATCTTAGGCATTCTTGGCTTCCTTTTCCCCCGCGCCTGAAGGCTTGTGGGGTCTCGCGGTGAACACCGCGATGATCACCATCCCCTCGTCCTTGGGAGGCGAGTCGGGTTCCGCGATTTCCGAAAGATCCTCGACGACACGGGCCATCAACATCCGCCCGAGGTCCTTATGGCTCATCTCGCGTCCCCGGAACACCAACGTCACCTTGACCTTGTCGCCGTGGTCCAGGAAACCCCAGGCTTGACGGAGCTTGGTTTGGTAATCGTGCTCGTCGATCTTGGGCCGGATCTTGATCTCTTTGACCTTGATGACGCGTTGTTTCTTGGAGGCTTCCTTTTCCCTCTTGCGTTGGGAGTACTTGAACTTGCCGTAATTCAGTATGCGGCAAACCGGCGGCACCCCGTCGGGGGCCACCTCCACCAGATCCAAACCCTTGGACTGCGCGATGGTCAGGGCTTCGCGGGTATCCAAAATGCCGAGCTGTTCGCCCGTGTCGCCCACCAGGCGCACTTGACGCGCGCGAATCTGGTAGTTGATCCGTAGTTCTCGTGTGGCTGAAATGGCCTTGGCCCTCCCGATTTAGAATAAAAAAAGGCGGATCCCCCCGAGGAGGAATCCGCCTGACACGGAAAAAGCGCCCGAAAAAAAGGACGCCACGGGCCCGAAGGCCTCGTCCGGAACCTCTCGCGCACACGCCCCGAAGGGCGGCTTGAGGGTGAGGGGCGGAAACCCCTGCTTGGGAGGGAGAATCTTACCTAGACCGGGGGGGCCTGTCAAACGGAAAGCGGCTTTTTCGGGTCGGGAACCCGCGGGTCCCCCAGGGGCGGTGGTCTTGGCGGGCGGCTCCGGACGACAAAGGCCCGGGAGAGCCGGCGTTTCCGGCTACGACGGCAGGTCGACGTCCGGGAAGTTGTCCATGACCCGGTCGCGAATCATCGAAAGGATCGTCTCGCGGGCCTTTTCCAACGGAAGCTTCACTTGCTTCTCGTGGGCGTACCGGCGCCAAGTGATTTGTCGGTTCTCGGCTTCCTGCGCCCCCACGATCCAGAGGTTGGGCACCTTGTGTGTGAGGGCGTTTCGAACCTTTTTGGAGAAGGAATCGCTGGTCTCGTCCACTTCGGCCCGCACCAGGCTTCCCCGCAATTGATCGGCCACCTCCCGGGCATAGGGCGCGAAGTCGGCGGCCACGGGGATCAACCGAGCTTGGACGGGAGCCAACCAAGACGGGAAAGCCCCGCCCCAATGCTCGATGAGGAAAGAGATGAAACGCTCGTGAGTTCCCAAAGGGGCTCGGTGGATGATCAGGGGCCTCTGTTTGGTCCCATCCGCGGCGGTGTACTCCAGGCCGAACCTCTCCGCCATGATGAAATCAAGCTGACTGGTCGAGATGGTCTCCTCGCGCCCCACCACGTTCTCGGTCTGGTAATCGAGTTTGGGACCGTAAAAAGCCGCCTCGCCCCGAACCTCCTCGAAGTCAACGCCCAAATCCTTGAAAACGTCTCGCAGGATGCCCTCGGTTTTCTCCCAGAGGTCCTCGTTTTCGACGAACTTCCCCTTGTCCTGATCGTGGAGGGAAAGCCGGACCCAGATCTTGTCCATGCGGAACTTGTCGTAATAGGCCTTATGCATGGCCGCGACCTTCCGCAATTCGTCCTTCACTTGGTCCAGCGTGCAATAGATGTGGGCGTCGTTCATGGCGAGGGACCGCACCCTCAACAAACCCGCCAGTTGGCCCGATTTTTCAAACCGGTAGCAGGTTCCGTACTCGGCCATGCGCAACGGCAGCTCCCGATAACTTCTCGGGCGGTTCAGGTAAATCATGTGGTGGTGGGGGCAATTCATGGGCTTGAGATAAAGTTCCTCAGGGACCGCTTCCGGATCCTTCTCGATCGTTTTCATGGCCGGAAACATCGAGTCCCTGTAGAGCTGGAGATGGCCGGAACGCTTGTACAGATTCGAGTTCGCGATGTGGGGGGTGGCCACGCGAACATACCCGTCGCGAAACTCCATTTCCTTGGCGAACTTCTCCAGTTCGTCCCGGATGATCGTCCCGTTGGGAAGCCAAAGGGGAAGGCCCTTTCCCACCTCGTCGGCGAAGGTGAAGAGCTCGAGTTCCTGACCCAACTTGCG
>CAZSKE010000099.1:5953-7654 GCA_964607325.1 uncultured bacterium
CGCGTTTGAGGGCCAATGCCCGGTTCTGGATATATTGCTTGAGTTCGGCGTTGGTGGGAAAAGCAAGCCCGTAAATACGCGTCAGCATTGGCTGTTTGGAATCACCCCGCCAATAGCTTCCGGCGACGGAATCCAGTTTGAAGCAATCCGGCGGGATGCGCGAAGTGTCCTCCACGTGCGGCCCCTCGCACATGTCGGTGAAGGTTCCGTTCGTGTAAAAGCTGAGGGTCTCGCCCTCGGCGATCAGCTCTTGGGCGTACGCGACCTTGAGGGGCTGACGCATGCCGTCCAGCTTTTGAAGGGCCTGATCCTTGGGCAATTCCTCCCGCGCGAAAACCTGTTTTGCCTGGAGGATGCGCCGCATGCGTTTTTCGAGATCCGGAAGGTCGGCCTCGGAAAGCGGCTCGTCCAGGAGGAAATCGTAGTAGAAGCCCGTTCGGACGGGCGGGCCGAAACCCAATTGGGCGTTTGGACGAACCTGGAGCACGGCCTGGGCCAACACATGGGAGAGGGAATGCCGGAGTTTATAAAGCCCCTCTTCCATCCCATGCTTCGTCGCGACTTTCCCGTCCATGACGGCACCCTTTTCTTCCGCTCTTGTTTTCCCCGCCGGAAAACTGGTGGGCGTAACTGGACTCGAACCAGTGACCCCTTCCATGTCAAGGAAGTACTCTAACCAACTGAGCTATACGCCCATTCCGATCGCGGGGAAAAAAAAGCCGCCCGGCGGAACCGGGCGGCCACACGAATTCTAGAGTCAGGCCCGAGAGGTGTCAAGCCGATGGGAACCCGGCCAAAAGCCCGTCACCCACCCCGCCCGAAAACCTTCTGAATGGCGAAATCCACGTTGTCGCTGTACATCTTCGAGGTCTGGGGGTCCTGCATGGCCGCGCGGATCAACTCCTTGGCCACATCCACCTTGTCACGACAGAAGGACATGATGGTGTTCTTGGCCTCCTCAGGCTCCTGTTGGACCACGAGGCGAAGAATGCCGGCGACGTTCTTCTCGATCTTCTCGAACATGACATAACGAAGCAAAACGCAGATCTTGCGTTTGGAGAGCTTTGGATTGGGGGAAATCCCGTTGGCCATCGCGAACACGAAATCCGCGTAGTCCACCAGGGCGTCGTCCCGGGAGGCCGCGTCGGCCATGCTCTGGGTGGCCGCCAGGGTGAATTTCTTGTCTTGGCCGGTCCATTTCACCTTGGTGCTCTTCTCAATTCGCCCCACGTAATCGCCCATGAAGGTCCCGGTCTTGATGTCGCCCCGATAGTCGTAAATAGGGTCCTTGGTGAGCCAAAGGGCGCAGGCCCGCAGGACATGGAGGTCCACCGGGGAGAAACTCACGAAAGGCCCCTTGCGGTTCGACTCGCCCGAAACCATCGACATGATGAAGCGGTCCTCGAAGAAGTCGACGAAGTTGCGAAGTGGCTCCAGAAGAATGGGCGGAATGATGTACTGGCCGCGCTCGTCCTTGGGGAAGACGTTGGTGTGGATCGACGTGATCTTTTTCAAGGACGCCGATACGCTTTGCGGGGTGCAAAGCCTGTCCAGAGGGTTCTCCCCTTCCGGGAAATGCTTTTCCATCATGATTCGGGAGGCGCTGTAAGGGACCTTCTGGGGCGAGGATTCCGCGGCCCGGACGCTCACGCTGATCGTGGTGTCGATGTCCTTTTTGAGGAGGGCGATGGTATCCGCGTC
>CAZSKE010000100.1:0-3582 GCA_964607325.1 uncultured bacterium
GCGCTCCTTCGGAGCGCATTCAAAGAGCCTGTCGCCATATTCGCAAACATTCCTGCGGAACCTTTGCTCCTCTGGCTCCAGGCTCTTTTCGCGGCTTTCCGCGTTCGCCGCTCCTCAGGCCCCTCCGCCATCCCCCCACACCAAAGGGTCAGGCTAGCATTTCTCATATTGAGAAATGCTGGAGCAATCGAACAATCGAAAATCGAGAATTGACACCGACGATTGCGGTCCATTATCGATTCTCAGGAGGGCCGCCAGCGCAATTGAGCAGTCGAGTACTTCGACTGCCTCAGGTTCTTTGTTAGTGAGGTGCTGAGGGTATGTCCTGAGACGTGGGACACAATGTGGCCCACGGGAATGACCCCGAACCAGACCGACAAAAGACCGAAGGTGTTTTGGGAGGGATGGAAGTGGGTCATTCAAAAGGGCATCGAAGATGCCCGTCTCAGGCCCGTATCGTTAGCCGTATCCCTTGCATCCCCTGCATCCCAGTTACAAAAGAGGCGGCGTATCCCAGTCACAAATCGGCGCACGTGGTTACAGGGTCTTCCGTGTTTCTATTCCAGCTTCTTCTTCCACTCCGACACTAGGTTCAACGCGTCGCGCGGGGTGAGGCCGTCCACGTCGAGCGCGCGCAATTCCTCCAGAACCGGGTGGTCGGCGCCCGAGCCGAAAAAGGACAACTGGGGGGCGTCTGAAGGGGCCTCCGTCCCGCCGGCCGTCTCGGCCGCGATCTCGGGCTTCGGGTGGTGCGAGGTCCCCGTCTCGAGCCCCGCCAGGATCCGCTTGGCGCGTTCCACCACCGTCCGGGGGACGCCCGCCAACCGCGCCACCTGGATGCCGTAACTGCGATCGGTGCCGCCCGGCACGATCTTGCGCAGGAAAAGGATCTGGTCGTTCCATTCCCGCACCGCGATGTTGAAGTTCTTCACGTTGGGAAACTCGGCGGCCAATTGGGTCAATTCGTGGTAATGGGTGGCGAACAAGGTGCGGGCCTGGATCTTCTTGGACAAGTGCTCCACCACGGCCCAGGCGATGGACATGCCGTCGAAGGTGGAAGTGCCACGGCCCACCTCGTCGAGGATGAGCAGGCTCCGTTCGGTCGCGTGGTTGAGGATGTTGGCGGTCTCCACCATCTCGACCATGAAGGTGCTCTGGCCCTGCGTGAGCGCGTCGGAGGCCCCCACTCGGCTGAAGATGCGGTCCACCACGCCCAACTGCATGCGCTTGGCCGGTACGAAGCTCCCCACCTGGGCCATCAAGGCCAGGAGGGCCACTTGCCGGATGTAAGTGCTCTTGCCCGCCATGTTGGGGCCGGTCAGGACGATGATGCGCGTTTCGTCCTCGGCCAGGTGCGCGTCGTTGGGCACGAATTGGTCGGAAGGCATCAAGCGGTCCAGCACCGGATGGCGCCCATCCTCCACCACCAAGTGAAGCGAATCGTCCACCTCGGGACGCGTGTAACGTCCCTTGGCGGCGGCCTGGGCGAAGGCCGAAAGGACGTCCAACTCGGCCAGAATCCTGGCCATGCGCTGAAGCCGCGGCAGTTCCTTGGCCACCTCGCCCCTAAGCGCGTCGAACAGCTCGTATTCGAGCCGGTCGGCCTTCTCCTGGGCGCCCAACACCTTGCCTTCCATCTCTTTCAACTCGGGGGTCACGAATCGCTCGGCGTTCACCAATGTCTGCTTGCGATGGTAGTCCTTGGGGATCTTGTCGAGGTTGGCCTTGGAAACCTCGATGTAATAACCGAACACCGAGGTGTACCGCACCTTGAGGGAGGAGACTCCGGTGCGCTTCCGTTCCTTCTCCTCCAGCGCCGCGATCCAGTCCTTGCCCTCCTTGGCGCCGCGTTTGAGGATATCCAGCGACTCGCTGAAGCCCTCCCGGATCAACCCGCCCTCCTTGAGGGCCAGGGGCGGCTCGTCGGCCAAGGCCTTCTCCAAGGAACCCAAGAGGTCGGCCAGGTTGTCCCACGCGCCACAGCGTTCCTTGAGCAGGGCGGCCTTGAATCCGGAAACCGTCTGGTGGGCGTCGGGCAGGACCCGCAAGGTGGCCCGCAGGGCGGCCAGATCGCGCCCGTTGGCCGTCGAGCATCCCACCCGGCCGGACAAGCGCTCCAGATCCGATATCTCGCCCAGTTTCTCCCGGATCCGATCATGACGGTCGCGTTCCGCCAGCATCTCCTCGACGGCGTCCTGCCGTCGCCGAATCTCGCTCACCGAGGTGAGAGGCGACACCAGGGTCTGCCGCAACAAACGCGCGCCCATGGCGGTACGGGTCTCGTCCAAGACCCACAAAAGCGTGCCGTCCAGGGAACCGTCGCGCATGGATTTGAGGATTTCGAGGTTGCGCTGGGTGGAGGCGTCCAGCACCATGCCGTCCCCCAGCGAGTGCGCCGAGAGGGAAACCAGGTGCGACAAGACGCTGTGGGTGGTTTCCCGAAGATAGGACAGCAGGGCTCCCGCGGCGCGGGCCGCCAAGGGTTGCCCCGACAAGCCGAATCCCTCGAGGGTTTTGACGTGGAAGTGTTCCTGGATCTCCCGCGTCGCCTCCTCCAGGGAAAATTTCCAGTCCTCGAGACGCGTTCTTTTGGCGTTCGGGGCCGCGGACAACAGAACCGCGTGATCCCCCGCCGTGGGAAAACCCTGCGGGAGGAGCAACTCGGAGGGATTGAACTTGGCGAGTTCGTCGTGTAGCGCCGAAAAACGGCCCTCGCCTTTGGCTTGGCACGTCTTGAACTCGCCGGTGGAAACGTCCACGATCGCCAACCCGATCGCGTCGGCCGACTGGGAGAGGCTCACCAGGTAATTGTTCGCCCGATCATCCAGCATGGAGGACGACAGGACGGTTCCCGGCGTGACCACACGAGTCACCTCGCGTTTGACCAGCCCCTTGGCCAGGGCGGGGTCCTCGGTCTGGTCGCAGATGGCGATGGAATGCCCCGCCTTGAGCAACCGCGCGATGTAATTGTCGGCGGCGTGGTACGGGATGCCGGCCATGGGCACGCGGCCGTCCTCGTGGGTGCCCCGGCTGGTAAGCGTGAGGTTAAGGGCCTTGGCGGCGGTCTTTGCGTCCTCGAAAAACATCTCGTAAAAGTCGCCGAGACGGAAGAAAAGGATCTTGTCCTGGTGCGCCCGCTTGGTTTCCAGGTACTGGCGCATCATGGGGGTGAGTTCAGACACCACGCACCTCGAAAAAGGCGGCGGTCAGCGGTCGGCGGCCCGCGGCCAGCTTCAAGCGTGTCATTCCGCCACCACGAAAGTCGGCAGTTGAAGGCGGCTCTTGATCTCCTCGGCGGCTCGCCGGGCCTCCTCCCGGGTGCCATACCGGCCCGACCGCACCTTGAAGGCGGTGGCGCCCGTCCCCGAAAGCTTGACCGTCAGGAGTTCCGCCTCATAACCGGCTTTTCTCACGCGCGCGACGGCCAAGTCGGCGTATTTCTTGTTCGAATACACGCCCACCTGGACCCTGAAGGATTCCCGGAAAGCGGAAAACGGGGTGGGCGCCTCCCCGGGGGCCTCAGCGGACGCCTCAGGAGTGGGCGTGGCGGGCGGACGGACGAGAGCCCCCTCGACCGGATTC
>CAZSKE010000100.1:3592-7273 GCA_964607325.1 uncultured bacterium
TCTCCTTCCCGGCCCGAACCCGCAACTCGGGATACTGGTTTTCGAGCTCGGAAATCCGTTCGATCGCCTCCGGGGTCTCTTGGGATCTTGGGAAACGGGACACGAGCGTCCGATAGGTCGCGTAGGCCTCGAGCTTCTTCCCCAGGGCCTCGTACGTCCGTCCCATTTTGAGGAACACCTGGTTCATCTCCGGAAAACGCGGGTACTTGTCCAGGATCTTCAAATACTGGTTCAAGGCGCTCGTGTAACGTCGTTGTTTCAAATACGCGTTCCCGAGAGCCAGGGTGGCTTTGGGGGCCCACTTCCGCTCGGAATCGGAGTGTATGGCCTTGTCGAACTGGGAGATGGCGTTCTTGGTCTGTCCCAAGGCCGCCTGCGAGATCCCCAACCAGTATCGGGCCTCGGCCTCATCGGAAGCGATGGGATCCCGCTTCAGATAATCCCGGAAGGCCCCGGCCGCCTCGGCGTACCGATCCGCGAGATAATAGCGGTTCGCCAGATCCTTGAGGGCCGATACGCCCTCGGGAAGATGCCCATATTCCTGGGCGAGAATCTTGAACTGCTCCAGCGAGACCTCGTAATCCTCCTCGAGTTCGGCCAAAAGCAGGCGACTTTTGGGCACCAGCGGCTCCATGGGAAAGCGGGCCACCAGTTGAAGCAGGTGTTTTTTGGCTTCCGAATAGCGCTTCGCCTTGAAGGCGTCCTGCGCCTTCTCGAAAAGAGCCTGGGCCTCGGGCGCCGGCGTGACGGTGGGCGTGGGCAAGGCTGTCTTCGCCCACGCCGCGGAAGCGAGACCGAGAAAAGCCGCTAGGCAGAAAATGGGCAAGCGTTTTTTACGGGCATTCTTTTTCCTCGTTCAAATGTACTGCCGAGCGACATCCCCAGTCACCCTCACCCGACCCCGTCTCTCCCGGGAGGCGGGGCGAGGGGCTCTCTCACGCCAAATCCCCGAACAGGTTCGCCACGCGCCGCGCGGTGATCTTCACCTTCACCCGATCCCCCGGTTTGCCCGAGTCGCCCGGAAACACCACGACCCGGTTCTGTCGGCTCTTGCCGTAAAAAGCCCCCGGCGTCCTGTCCGCGGGGCCTTCCACCATCACTTCCTCGACGAGTCCGACGCGCGCGGCCGCCCTTTCCGCCATGTGGTCGTTGGCCTTCTCGTTCAATCGGCCAAGCCGTTCCTCTTTCAGTTCCTCGGGCACCTTGTCCCTCATCCGGGAGGCCGGCGTGCCCTCACGCGGGGAATACTTGAAGCTGAAGGTGAAATCATACCGAACCTCGTCCATCAGGCCGAGGGTTTCCTTGAAATCCTCCTCGGATTCCCCCGGAAACCCAACAATCAGGTCGGTGGAGATGGCCAAGTCGGGCCGGGCGGCCTTAAGGGCCCGAACCCGTCCCAGGTAATGACCCACATCGTGCTTGCGGTTCATGCGCTTGAGGATCCGGTTCGATCCGCATTGTACGGGGAGATGGATGTATTCGCACACTTTCGGAGTGTCGGCGAAAACGGCCACCAGATCGTCGGACAAATCCAGGGGATGCGAGGTCATGAAACGGACGCGGGCGAGGCCGTCCACCTCCGCCGCCCGCCTTAAAAGGCCCGGAAACCCCGGTCCCTCGGGCCGGTGGTCCTTCCCGTAGGAATTCACGTTCTGGCCCAGGAACGTCACTTCGCGAACCCCCGAATCCACGAGCCGTCGGACCTCCGCGAGGATCTCCCCCGCGTCCCGCGAAACCTCGCGCCCGCGCGTGAAGGGCACCACGCAAAAGGTGCAAAACTTATCGCAACCCTTCATGATTTCGACGAAGGCGCGATGCGGCTCGGGAAGGCCCCTCGGATCGCTGGTGGGGAAATAGGACGGGTCAAAATCGGTCCGGACCTCCGGAACGCGCCTCTCGCCCACGCGCCGGAGGGCCTCGACGGTTCCCGGGTACTGGTCCGGCCCCAGCACCAAGTCGAGATGGGGAATACGCTCCAGAAGCGTTCGCTTGTAGCTGACGGCCATGCAACCCAGAACGCCCAGGACCCGCCCTTCCCTCCCCGTTTTCCAATCGGCCAGTTTCCCCAGGCGGGAGAATACCTTCTGCTCGGCGTGCTGGCGCACCGAGCAGGTGTTGAACAACGCCACGTCGGCGTCCTCCACCCGGTCGGTCAGGATGAACCCGCCCTCGGACAAGAGCCGCGCGAGATAAAGCGATTCCATGGCGTTCGACTGACAGCCGAACGTCTCGAGAAATACCTTGCGGGGGATTGGAGGAACAGCGGTTTCCACGAAGACCTCGGGGTCGTGCCGGAAAGCGCCATTTTAACGGTCCGGTCGGCGAAGGGCAACCCAACACCCAACGTCCAAGCCACAACGATTCACCACCCACACGCGCGGCGAGCATCGCGTGACGTCATCCCGAGGAAGGTTCCAAAGGAAGCGTTCAAGGCCGTTGGGGAATGGCCTCGCCGGGCGCTGAAAAGCCGTTTTCGCGTCCCGCTCGATCCCTCGTCAGGCGGCGTTCTGGATACGCGGCCGTTTCAGTCGCGCGGACGAAGGAACAGCCGAACGGCGATGATGAGCCCCATCAAAACGGCGACGAAGACCAAGGGCGCCGAAAACCCGAACCGCTTGAGCAGGACGGCCAGGACCGCGAAGAGCGCCAGAAGACCCAGCGCCTTGAATCCCAGGGCCGCGATGGGGTTGGGGCCGGGCCCCGATTTCTCCCTTTTCGCGTATTCGGCCCAGTAGGGAGAATCGGTCTCGAATCGGAAAACGCGCCCGTCCTTGTCGTAGACGACCGGCAGGCTCGCGCCACAGGCGCCGCAGATGACGTTTTCCGGGATGTTGGCGGCTTGGCAACCCAGGCATTTCACGTCTTGGGTGCGAGGAGGGCGTTTAATTCCCGCGGCGCTTTCCATATCCAACCCCCAAAAAATCGTCGCGGAAGGCCGTGAACCGTCGGCGGGACGCCAAACACTTTTTCGACATTAATGCAGTGTTGATTTGGACGGGTGTTCGGGGAGGCTTTGGATCTTGTTGACCAGCATCGCGATCTTGCGGGCCTCGTCCGACATTTTCCGGTGCGCCAGGGCTTTCTCCACTTCCTTGTAAGCGGCGATGCAATCGGCTTTCTTGCCCATCTTGAAAAGAAGTTCCGCCTTCTTTTTGAGCACCTCAAGGTTGTCCGGTTGGAAAGCGAGGATCGAGCCGAGATAACTCAACACGACGTCGGCCTTGCCCTCTTTGAGGGCCTGTCCGGCCAACTTCATGTAGAACTGGGCGGCCTCCTGAGGCTTGCCGGCCTGCAGGTGAATCCGCGCGGCTCGGGACAAAAGGGTGGGTTCGTCGCCGCGACGCTTCAAAAGGGCGTTCACGCGCGTCACGGCCCCCGCCCAATCCTTGGCGTGCTCATCCATGATCAGCAGGGGTTCCAGCAAGGTCTCGTCGTCCGGCGTGGCCTCGATCATTTGAAGGTATTGGGGCCGAGCCGACTCGTATTGCCTCAAAGCGTACTGGATGCGGGCCTCGAGAGGCTCCAACCCGGTGACACCCGCTTCCCGGGCCTGCAAAAGGGCCTGGTACGCCTCCGCGTTTCGACCGGACTCGTGCTCGGATTTGGCCAGGTTGGCCATCAGTTGCCCCTGGCGTCCCATGTCCCCCGACGCCGCGGCGAGATCGCATTCCAATTGGGCCT
>CAZSKE010000100.1:7286-7561 GCA_964607325.1 uncultured bacterium
GGAGATCTCGGGCGATGGTCCGGAACTCGTCGGCGGCTTCGGTGACCTGCGCGTTCTCCAAATAGACCGCGGCCAGTTTCTCGCGATACGAATGGTTGGAAGGCTCGGCTTCGATCATCTGCTTGTACATTTCGAGGGCCTCGTCGAACTTCCCCTCTTGCACGAGCCGGTCGGCCTCCCCGGTCTTCTGGAGGGTGCGCACCAACCCCTTGTGTTTGGGATCCAGGCGGTCGGGATTCAACTTGGCCATCTTTTTTTCCACCACGAGGACCTTG
>CAZSKE010000101.1:0-7560 GCA_964607325.1 uncultured bacterium
CAAGGCCGGGTCAAGCACTTGGTGGTGTGCTCGACGGTATGCGTGTACGGGGGTCCCTTGACCCGCCTCCCGGCCGGCGTCGACGAGCCCCATCGGCCCGTGGGGGAGTACGGCAAGAACAAATCCGCGATCGAGAAGATCCTCCTGGAGGCGAATGGACAAAAAGGCCTCGCCACCACGGTTCTCCGTCCCAGTTTCACCACGGGCGAGGGGACGACGGCTTCGGGCGTTTTGTTCGACGACAGTCTTCCGAGCCGTTTGCGCGAGGGACGGCCCGTGATCGTGCACGATGGAGGAACCGCCGCGTGGGCCATCGCCCACGCTTCCGATGTGGCGCGGGGTTTCGTGAACGCGTTGTTGAATTCCCGGGCCTACGGGCAGGCGTACCACCTGACCAGCCACGAACACACGACCTGGAAGGGCGTGTTCGAAGCCCTGGCGGAGGCGTCGGGCGGGAAACTCAACTTGGTCGGGATCCCGACTGATTTCCTGTACCAGGCCGCGCCCCACCGCGCCGTGGGGGTGAAATACATCTATCAATATGGCTCGATCTTCGACAACTCCAAGGCCGAGCGGGACCTGGGCTTCAAGACCACGGTGCCCCTGGTCGAGACCTTCCGGCGGCAGATCCAATGGATGGAACAAGCGGGGAAATTGAAAAAGGTCGAGGAGGAGCCCTTCGAGGACGTCATGGTGGAGGCCTGGAAAAAGGGCGTGCCCGATCTCGGCGGCAAGGCCCTGGACTTCAACCCCTGGGGAAACGGCACGACCGGGTAGGTTATTCAATAAACCGGGTTTTCTCCATAACGCGCGGGTGATTTGCGGCTGATAAGAATGTCACTCCCGCTTGATTCCCTGTGCGATAATTTCCCACGATGAAACTTCGAGAGAACCACTGGCTTGAGGAAAGAATCCGGTCCTGGGCGAAAGAGGGTTTGATCGCCGAATCCCAGGCCGAAGCCATCCTCCGGAAGAACCGCGCGGAAGCCAAGGCCAACGCCCCCAAGGCTTTGACCCTTCTTTCGGCGCTCGGGGCCTTGTGCCTGGCGCTCGGCGTCATATTGGTCGTGTCCCACAACTGGGAGAACATTCCTCGCGTCGTGAAGATCGGGGTGTTTCTCCTCCTGCTGGCCGTCGCCGCTTTGGGTTTCGAGCGCGCTTCCGGGAAAAGCCCCGTCGCCCGCGGCTCTTGGCTCATCGTCTGGTTGCTCCTTCCCCTGGCCGGGATCGGTCTCTGGGGCCAGATGTACCAGCTCTCCGGCGATCCTTTCCTGCCCTTGGCCATTTGGTTGGCCCTCACGGCGACCTTGATCGCCAAAACCGCCCACCCTCCGGCGGCGTTTTTGTACGCGGCGGGGTGGGTCGCGGCCTTGTTCACCGGCGCCATGGCCGACAATCCTTGGCTCCAACTTGATGATCTTTACGAGAGTAAAACCCTGGCGCTCATCGCGTTCCGAACGACGGCTTTGTTCGCGCTCTGGGCCGCCGGGTTCTGGATCGTGGTGAAAACCCTCGGGGATCGGGGCCGTTGGGCTTTCACGCTGGCGTTCTGCGTTTTCTTGTTCACCCTCCAAGCCGCCGACACGCCTTTCCATATGGAGAATGAGACGGGAGTCGTTCTCGCGATCAACGGCGCCTTGTTCCTTTATGGAGGACTGGCGGACCTCCTTCGGCGGGACGAGAATCCGTGGCGGAATTGGGGCCTCGTTCTTTTAGCCGCCAACCTTTACGGCATGACTTTCCTGTGGCACGCGCGGGATTCCGGCTCGATAAACGATTGGGGCAACGGATTGGCCCTGACGGTGATTCTTGCCGCCGCGGTTCTGTGGGCCCGCGTTCCCCCGGCCCGCCTAGCATCCGACGCCGCGGCAGCCGCGTGGTTCAAGGTTCTGGCGGCTGTTCCGGTTGTCTTGTCGGCTTTGATGACGCTGGGCGATTCCTTCCCACCCCAGGTCGCGGCGATCTTCGCGAACCTGGCCCTGATCGGGCTGGCGCTTTGGCTCATGCGGGAGGGCGTGGCGGAAAACCGACCGGGCCGCATCAACACCGGAGTGATCCTGGGGGGATTCGTGGTCGTGTCCCGCTTCTTCGACTATTTCGACAATCTACTGGACAGCGGTTTGGCCTTCCTGGTGATGGGTTGTCTTCTGGTGGGGTTGGCTTTGGGGTTGGAAAAGGGAAGGCGCAAGCTTCTCGAGAAGGCCGGAAGGAAGACGCCATGAAAGGGATCCACTGGGTGCGGGCGGTCCTTTTGCTCCAAGTGCTTTTTTTCCTTGGTTGGACGGCCAAAGAGGAGGCCAAGCGTCATAACGCTTCCACGGTGATTCTGGAAACCCTCCCGGTGGATCCGAGGGACCTCCTCGCGGGCAAGTACATGGACCTGCGTTACGTCATCGGCCAGTTGAACGAAACGCAGGGGTTTCCCTCGCCCGCTCCCGCGCCGGGAAGCCGGCTCTGGGTCAAGTTGAAGCCTTTAGGCGAAGCCCGAGTGGCGGAAAGAGTGATTCGGGTTTGGAAACCGGCGGGGTGTTTTTTGGGCGCGGTACGCCCGCTTGAGGCGACGGACGGGGAAATCTGGGTGGCCGGCACCTGTGGCAACGACGGCCGGGTGGTTTACGGCATCGAGAGGTACTATTTCAACGAGACCCGCGCGGAGGAACTGAACGGCATCCGTTCGGGACACGTCTGGGTCGAGGCGATTGTTTCACGGAACGGCGCCTTGGCTTTTAAGCGGTTGATCTATTGATGGGTGTTTTAAAGTTCGCGGGGCCCCTGGCGTGAAAGCCGTTTTCGGAGCGGAGATGCCACTCGGACGTTACGCTCTCGCGGGAACCTTGTCGGGCGCCGTGTCCGCCCTGCTTTGCGGCGGACTCAGCTTCCTCCTCCAGCGGCGTCTGGAAGCTTCTTTTGTGGAATTGGGATTCCTTCCAGTCGCCTTGGCTTGCCTGCTTTCCAACCTGCTGGGATCCCTGTTGTACATGGGGTTGGAACGCCATGTGCCCGCCCCGCGGTTGACCTTCGCGTTCCTGTCCTTGGCCGTCGCGGTGCTTTTCTCGGCCGCCGTCGGAGCCCGTCCCTCCCACGGGGGTTTCGCCCAAGCCGCCGCTCCCCTGCATTTCGTGGCCGCCATCACGGCCCTGTCATTGATCCCGGTGGTGACGGGACGTGTCGCCCGTCACCGGAGTGGTCCGGCGGTTTAAGGGTCAGGATTGCTTTCGTTTGCCGTGGAAGATGGCCCCCAGCACGATCAACAGCACGACCGCGCCCAGGATGGAGATCACCAGGTTGCCGGTGAAGTTCGTGGCCTGGATGCCCATGTGTCCCGCGAGCCACCGGCCCACCCAGGCCCCCAGGATGCCGATCACGAGGTCGCCGAGGATCCCCAGCCCCTCGCCCTTGACGATCAGGCTGGCCAGCCAGCCGATCAACACGCCCACCACCAATGTCATGATCATGGTTTTCTCCCCGGTTGAATGGACCGATTGTAACCCGGGCGGGCCGCGGACACCACTCCCGCGGAGGCCCACCGGCGGGTGGGTTCAGTCGAGGGTTTTCCGGAAGCGTTTGAAGCTGACCCCGATCGCGAAGGCGCCCATCACCGCGAGGACCGCCAAGTCCAACGCCACCACCTGCGAGTCGCCCCCCTTCAGCATGATGTTGCGCAGGAGGGACACGAAATACTTCAGCGGGTCCAGATAGGCCGTCACGCGAAGGAACGCCGGCATGTTTTCGATCGGGAACATGATGCCGGAGAGCATGATGGCGGGGAACAGGAACATGAAACTCCCCATCATGGCTTGCTGTTGTCGGTGCGCCACGGTGGAGATGAGGATGCCGATGGACACCGTCGAGCATACGAACACCAAGGACGCCGTGAAGAGCGCCAGGACGGATCCCCGGAGGGGCACGCCGAAACCCAGCACGGCCACGCCCAGGATGAGCGGCACATCCAGCATGCCCAGGAGGACATAGGGAAGGGTCTTGCCCATCAGAATCTCCCAGGGTTTGGCCGGCGAGGCCACCAGGGTCTCAAAGGTGCCCATCTCCTTCTCGCGCACCATGGCCATGGCCGTGAGCACGACGGTGATGAGGCACAGGATCATGGCCACAACGGACGGCACCATGAAGACGGAGGCGCGCATCTCGGGATTGTAGAGGACCCGCACGTCGAGGGCGACGCCCGCGGGAGGGGCCGAAGGCAGGTCCCGCGAGAGGGATGCGGCCTGCCTTGCCAGGATCGCGCTCAGGTACTGCTCGACGGCGCGGGCCTGGACGACGTTGCTGGCGTCGACGAGCGCTTGGAGGTCCGGCTGGCCGCGCTGAAGGGACCACTCCCATCCGCCGGGTGGCGCCACCAGCACCGCGTCCGCGTCGCCGCTCCGCACCCATTCGTAGGGATCGTTGCCCCGCACCCGGGCTGGGACGAAGCGGCCCGAGGACAGGCATTTCTCGTAGACCCTCCTGGCCATGGCGTCACCCGCGGGCGCCGCGACGGCCAGGCTCACGTTCTTGACCTCGTTGGTGAGCGCCAGCCCGAAAAGCGCCATCTGCAACACCGGCGCCACCAACAGCAGGAGGCGCATGCGCTTGTCGCGCAGGGTTTGCACGAGCTCTTTCCGGATGAATCCCACCACGGTGCGGTTCATGAATGGCCCCCGTAACAGGTTTTCCTGTCGAGTGAGTCTTTTTCTTCTGCCCGTTTACCTTGCGTCGCCGCCCTTTGCCGACCGCCGACAGCCGCTTTCAGGGTTCCACGTCCTTCTTGAAGCGCTTCGTGGCGGCGGTCATCAAAAAGATCGTCAGGACCGCGAGGCCCAGGAAGGGGACCGCCAGTTCCGAAAAATGCGCGCCGCGCAGGAAAAGCCCCCGGATGAGCGACATGAACCATCGCACGGGCATGATCATGGTGAAGTAATGGAAGAAGCACGGCATGCTTTCGACGGGGAAGATGAAGCCCGAAAGCATCATGGTGGGAAGAAGGCCCGACAACATGGACAACTGCATGGCCAGGGCCTGTTGTCGTGTCACCACCGAGATGAGGAGTCCCTGGGCGAGGCAGGCGGCCAGGAAAAGGAAGGTGGCCGTCAGGAAGAGCAGGTGGCTACCCCGGAATGGCACGTCGAACGCCAAGCGCGCCGTGAAGTACACGAGCGCCGTGGCGGAGAGGCCGATGACGGTGTAAGGCGCGAGCTTACCGGCCACGATCTCCAAAGGCGTGACGGGCGTGGACAACAACATCTCCATGGACCCGTTCTCCCATTCGCGCGCGATGGTCAAGGCCGTGAGAAGGATGGAAAGGATGGCCAGCACCACGGCCGCCAGACCCGGGATGACGAACCAACGCGTGTTGAGTTCGGGGTTGAAAAGGAACCGCGTTTTCAGGGTGGGGGGCGAAGCGCCCGTTTGCGCCGACGGTGCCAGACGCGCGTTCGTGGCCCGCTTCACGCCCTCGAGATAGCCCAGGACGGTGCCCGCGATGGAGTTGTCGGCCCCATCCAGGAGGACCTGGACGCGGGCCTCCCGCCCCGAGTTCAAGTCCTTTCCGAACCCCTTCTCGATCAGGAGCACGACCTTGGCTTTCTCCGCGTCGAGTTCGCGGGCGGGGGCGCCTGGCGTTCGACCGGGCCGGACCAGGAAGGAACCGGACGCCTGAAACGCCTCCACGAACTGTCGAGACGCGCGGGAACGGTCGCGGTCGTACACATGCAGGCGGACGTCCTTGACATTGAAGTCGATGACCAGCCCGAAGAAGGCCACCATGAAGAGAGGCAGTCCGAAGGCCATTCCGAGCGTGAAGGGATCGCGCAGGATGTGGCGCGTCTCCTTGCGGGCGATGGAGGTGGCGCGGACCGGGTCGAAGGCCTTCATCGGGGCCCTCCGCCTCGCGCGGCCGGCGTCGGCCCGGGGGATTCCACCAGTTCCAGGAAAACGTCCTCAAGCGAAGGCTGGATGGGTTTCACCTTCCAGGCTCCGTTGTCGACGCCCGTTCGAATGTCTTGTTCCCACCGGGGAACGTCCCTCACGGCCGCGTGAAACCGGAGCCCATAAGCGCGCCAACTCAACAAGGCGGGGCTCCGTGAGAGGTCGGTCAAAGGCGCGTCTTTCCGGAGGGGTTCCACCTCGTACAGGGGACCCGGGAACGCGATGCGTTTCAGCCCCGCGGGGGAATCCAGGGCGATGACGGCTCCCGCGCGCATCAGGGCGATGCGGCCGCATTGTTCGGCCTCGTCCATGTAATGAGTCGTGACGAAGACGGTCTTGCCGCGTTGCGCGACGCCGCGGATGAGATCCCAGAAGCGGGCGCGGGCGACGGGGGTCACCCCCGACGTGGGCTCGTCGAGGAAGATCGCGTCCGGATCGTGCAGGAGCGCGGCCGCCAGGGACACCTCCTGCTTCAAGCCGCCCACGAGGTCCGACACCATCGTCTTGCGGGACGCCTTGAACCCGATGAAGTCCAGCAGTTCCTCCGTGCGCCGTGTCGCGCGTTCCGGCTCCATCTTGCGCAGGTTGCCCGCGAAAGCCAGGTTCTCCTCCACGGTCATGTCCTGGTAGAGGGTGAATTTCTGGGACATGTATCCCACGCGGGCTTTCACGGCTTGGGGGTTCTCGCTCACGTCCAGGCCCGCGACAACCACAGAACCTTCGGTGGGCGACAGGAGGCCGCAGAGGGTGCGGATCGTGGTGGTTTTCCCGGCGCCGTTGGCGCCCAAGAAACCGAAAATCTCGCCGGGGGACACGGCGAACGAAACACGGTCGACGGCCGTGAACGAGCCGAAGCGGATGGTGAGATTCCTCGCCTCGACCGAAAAGGGGCCCGCGGAGCCGTGGAGGGGAGGGGAAGGCGTCGTTCGTCCGTCGGAGATCATGCCGTGGCCCCTTCCCGGCGCATGAAGAGAGCCTCGAAGGATGGCACGCCCTCGCGTCTCAGGACCTCGCGCGGCTCACCGTTGGCGAGTAGCCGGCCTTTGTCCATCAAGTGCACGCGGCCGCAGCGCTCGGCTTCGTCCATGTAAGCCGTGGACAGGAGCACCAAAACGCCCGCTTCCACCTGCCGGTACAGGAGATCCCACAGTTCGCGCCGACTGATGGGATCCACTCCGTTGGTGGGCTCGTCCAGCAAAATAACGGCGGGGGAACGGAGCAAGGCGCAAAGAAGCCCCAGTTTCTTGTACATCCCTCCGGAAAGCTTCGAGGCGGGGCGGTCGACAAAGTCCGCCAGGCGCGCCAGGTCCAGGAGTTCCCGGCGGCGCTCCCGGTAGAGTGGGTCCGGGATGCGGTAGAGGTCACGGAAGAAATCGAGGTGTTCGCCCACCGAGAGGTCCGGGTAGAGGCTTTGCTGTTGCGGCATGTAGGCCAAGGAGTTTCGCACCCGCGAGAAGGGAACGGAGACTCCGCCGTCGCTGTACCGCACGGATCCCGAGTCGGGTGACAGGAGCCCCATGAGCACCCGAATCAAAGTGGTTTTGCCCGCGCCGTCGGGCCCGATGAGGCCGTGCAGGGTAGCCGGCTCCAGGGACATGGAGACGCCGTCTAAAGCCCGGTTGGCTTTCAGTCTTTTGC
>CAZSKE010000102.1:0-7544 GCA_964607325.1 uncultured bacterium
CCTCCGCGATGGTCTGGAAAATCCGGCGTCGCTCCAAATCCTCGACGTTATCCTCGACGAACTCGTCGTCCTCGTCGTCGTCATCGTCCTCGGATTCCTCCTCCTCGGCCTTCTCCAGATCGAGGGTTTCCTCCTCGGTTTCGTCGTCCTCGTCCGTATCCTCGGACTTCTCGACGTCGCGATCATCATCCTCGAGCATGCTTTCGTCGTCGTCATCCTGGCGGCGCTTGCGTGGCACGGGAGGTCCTCCGTATTATCGATGTTGAATCCCGGGAACAACCGATTTTCAAGAACCAATCCTTATCGCCGCGCGCCAGCCCTGTCAAGGGGTTGAAAGAATCTAAATCCTGGGGAAACAACGGGTCTTGGCGTCATTCGCGGCGACGACAGTCTCACGAGGCCCCCTCGCCCGGCGCCTTGAAAAGTTGCAACAGGTTCATCCAATCAGCTCGCTCCACGGTGTCCACGCCGGACGTCCTCGCCAAGGCGCGCGCCTTGGGCGTGAGGTAGGCCGGCAGGAATAAAAACCCCCGGGTGCAAAACTCGGCCTCCATCACGCGGAGGAACTCACGGACAGTCTCCTCGTCCACTGGTTGTTTTTCCGGGAGCAACCTCGCCAAGACGGCCACCTTGCCGCCCAAGACGGGGTGCGCGTGAGTCGCCACGGCCTTGACCGCCGCGCCTTGAAGACGGCCGAGTTTTTCGACGGAAAAGCCCAAATCAGAGAGAAGCGCGCCCATCAACTCCGTCAGGGCCGGCACGGAAAGAGCGCTAAGGTCGCTCGGGACGCTGATGAACTTCCGATCCGTGGCGCCGTAGGCGTCCACACGCCTCGCGGGATCGGCGTCCCATTTCGCCAATTTCAGGAACCCGGCCCGATCGACCAGGGTCACCCTCAGGGATCGGCCGCGAAACGAAGCCTCGTCCGTGAACCCCCCTGTCACGAAATAAAGACCCCGCTGGCGGGATTCCGCGCGTACACGGGCGTCCAGATCCGCCACCATTTCCACGGGCACCTTCGCGTTCGCCGCGATCTGCCGCCCCACCACCAGACAGGACCCTCCCAGCAGGGGGTGGGGATGGTAAGCCAGCATTTCCAGTTGGGGCCCGGGAGTGCTCCGCGCCTTGGGGACATCGAACCCGTGCCGCCGTAAAAGCTTCACGAGCACCGTCTCGAACTCGTGGAACGGCAAAGCGCCCAATTCGGCCCCCGACGACAATTCGGTGATGAAACATTCCTGCGGATCGGCGGCCCGCCGCCAATCATCCGCCTCCAGGGGCGCTTGGGTCTCGTATCGGATCTTGAATTGGGGCATCTCACTTTTGAGGCGCTCGACCACCCGTTGGCCCCGGCTTTCCACGTCCGGGTGCGCTTCGACCTCGGCGCCATCGTTGTACCGCACTTCCAGGGCCGAAAGCAGGCGGAAAGCGTCCGGTTGGGCCGTATCCAACCGTTTCCACACCTCCCGCTTCGCCCGTACGCTCAAAACGGGCCCGTCATAAAACTGCGCCTTTCGATTGATGAGATTCAGGAGCGCGTCCACGGTCACGACGGGCACGTTGGGCGCCATCTCGAAAACGGCGTCGATGACATCCCGCGTGTCCTCGAACAAGCGCTCCCGGAAAAGGAGATAGCTTTTGTCGCCGCTCTCTCCCACTTCCCCGCCTTTCTTTCGCGCGTGGAACCGGATCCTCGGATGGGTGTCCGTCACATGAATGTCCCGGATGCGCAGTTGGGGGTAGCGCTCCTTCAGGACGCCCTCGAAAGCCTCCCGGAAATGCCCCATCGCGCCGCGCCGGACGGCCGCGATCATTTCCTTTCGGCGCTCGTTTTCCCGGAAATCGCTCATCTCACGGGAGCGTTTTTGAGCCTCGCGACGGCCGAGGAACCTGAACCAAACGCCAAGGCACAAAAGGGTGATCAGCAGGACCACGATGACAAGCTGGGCGGGATTCTGATGAAGATCCCGGGAGATTTCCGAGAAAAAGGAACGAAGGATCCCCAGGAGAAAGACGTTGAAAACGAGGACGCTCAAGCCGATGACACCGAAAGCCGTCGCGACGCCCCCGACCTCGGACTCCTCCTGCGAATGCCCTTGGGCCTTCAGGTGGTTCGCGACTCGAAGCGCCAAAGGCACTTTGAGAAGCAGGTCCTTCCAAACTGTGGAAAAGGGCATGGGGGCTCCGCGTTTACGCGCGCCAGCGGGATTTCCCGGGCGCGTTGGCCGCACCATGTTAGAATCCGAAACCATGTCTGACAACAAATGAATCGCTTTTCCGGAAGCCACCCTGTGAAACGTGAAGACCCTTTCAAACGCCTCGAACGCCTGATGGCCCGCCTTCGGGCCCCCGGGGGATGTCCCTGGGACCGGCGCCAGACTCACCGAAGCCTCAAACCCTACCTGTTGGAGGAAACCCACGAGGTCTTGGAGGCCATCGACTCCAGGGACATGGCGGCGCTCCAGGAGGAACTGGGCGATGTCCTTCTCCAGGTCGCGTTTCACGCCCAATTGGCCCGCGAGCGAGGCGCGTTCAACCTCCAGGACGTGGTGGAAGGCCTCAACCAGAAACTCATTCGCCGGCATCCGCATGTTTTCGGCGGCGCGGGCAAAAGCACGATCCGGGAACTGAACGCCCGGTGGGAAGCGTTGAAGAAGGAGGAGAAACCCCTCCGGAAGTCTCCCCTGGACGGCCTTCCGAAAAACCTGCCCGCGCTCCATCGCGCCCAACGAATGCACGAAAAGCTCTCGAAGGCGGGACCCGGGGAAAACCCTCGAACGCTCAACCGGGCACTGGGTCAAAAATGGGCCTTGTTCCGGAAAACGCTGAAAGGGCCTCGAGCCCGCGCCCGAAAAGCCGCCGGGGAGTTTCTTCTGGCCTTCACGGCGCTCGCCCAAGCCTCCGGCGTTCACGCGGAGATGGAACTGCGCAAGGCCGCGAACTGTCTTGAGCGGGAACACCGTCGGCATTCAAGGAAAACGCGCCGAGGATAACGAGCGGATCTCAAATGGTGACTGGGATACGCTGCCCTTTTTAAACTGGGATGCACCACCTTTATTAACTGGGATGCAGTGGATGCAAGGGATACAGCGAATCTGAGGGGCATGCGGTGCGCTCCTTCGGAGCGCTTTCAAAGAGCCTGTCGCCATATTCGCAAACATTCCCGCGGAACCTTTGCTCCTCTGGCCTAGCATTTCTCGATACGAGAAATGCTGGAGCAATGGACCCTGTACCAGAGGCTACGCCACGGTACAGGGCCTTCGGCAAGTCGAGAAGTAGAACAATTGAGAAAAGCGAAATGGGCAGCCTGCCCTGAGCAAGCGAAGCTCGTCGAACGGGTCGATTCTCGATTTTCAAATTGTGAATAGTGAGGCCTGACCCCTTGGTGTGGGGGGCGAGGGTCCTGAGAAGCGGCGAGAGGCGCGAGCCGCTGAATGACCCCGAACCAGACCGACAAAAGACCGAAGGTGTTTTGGGAGGTCTGGGAGTGGGTCATTCAAAAGGGCATCGAAGATGCCCGTCTCAGGCCCGCATCCTTAGCAGTATCCCCTACATCCCCTGAATCCCAGTTACAAATAGGGGCAGTCGATGGACTAACCGTTGAGCGATTTTCAAATTGTGAATAGTGAGGCCTGACCCCTTGGCTTCAACCGGCGGTGGGGCGCGGGAATTTCATCGCGGCTTTCAGGTCCCCAGTTTTGGCCCGGAGACTCGCGGGGACCTCGTGATCCCCCACCATGGTGAACCCCGCCGGAAGAAAATAACCGGGCAAATCGGTCACCAACCACAACGGGTCGGCGATGGGCTTGCGGAACCGCTCCGCAAGTTGCCGCCGTTTCTCGGGAAGCAGGGTCCAGTTCAGGGCGTACTCCACCAGGGCGTTTCCGACTCCCCGGCCCCGGAAGATGGGGTCCACCGCCAAGCCGGTCAGTTCCAGGCAATCGGCGTGGGGCGTCAATCCCACGTTTCCGGCGAAGAAGCCGTGGATCTCGGCCACCCACCACTTGGTTCTCTCGAAATCAGGCGGCTCCAGGCGGGATCGCTTCAGGTTTCCTTCCACAAACGATTGGTCCTTGGGGCCCACCTCGCGAAGGGCCAAATCATTCTCCAGGGCCCAACGGATGGAGTTGTTGAGACGCCCGCGGTATTGGAGCCCGCCCTGCTCAGACGCCAACAACTTTTCGCCCAAATTCTCGATTTGCGTGGGGGACACCCAGAGAAGTTCCTTGGTTTGGGATAGCACCGAAGCGGGCTCGGGGCAGGACGCCGTGAACACGTAAGTGTCCCAGGCGGTCAAATCGTCCCCGTGCCGGATATCGAGCGTGATATGCAGGAGGAATTTCTCGAGGCGGAGCCGAAGGCCGGTTTCGGCCTTGAGTTCGGCTTCCACGTTCGAGGTGAAATCACCCACGATCGGCGTGGATTGGGCCGCGGTGGTGACAAACCCGGGAGGATGGGAATGCCGCGACAGAAGCGCCACCCGATCCCGCCCTTCCTTGACGATCACGGTGACGTCATGACCCCTGCGACGGGCCAGACTCTGTTGGACCATTTTCCAACTACGCGCGTCAAACTCCTGGGCCATCCAAAGATGGTACGGTTGGCCGTATCGGTCGCGTAGTGTTGGAAGTTGTGGGCGAGCGTACAAAATTCGGCTCCCGGATTTGATGCGAACAACGCGAGCGGGCTTTCAGGCCCCCGCCTCAGCCAGAGGGCTCCAAACCAATCCTCGAAACGACACTTGGAACGAACGACCCGGAGGAGTTTCTTCCCCACGGGATCCGATCAACGCGAAAAACTCGCCAAGCGCCCCCGGCCTCGATGCCCCGCATACTATATAAGAGAAAGGCCATTTTTGGGCCCTCCCCTCGCTATTTCCCCATGAACGGCTTGGATTCCCGCCACCACGTTAAACCTTGAATACCACAAACCCGCGGGCCCTTAGCCCTTGGGCTTCGCCTGATACAGCTTCTTTCCCGGGAGGGCCAGCGCGGTCAAGGCGCCCCCATACACGCACCCCGTATCCAAATTGACGCGGTCCCCTGAGACGTCGGGGGTTTCCGCCGGAGTGTGCCCATGGACGATCAGTTTGGGAGTCGAACGAGGATCCTGGATAAACCGTCGCCGGATCCAAAGAAGATCCTCGGAGGTTTGGGCTTTCAGGGGTTTCGAAAGATCCACCCCCGCGTGACAAAAAAAGGCGTCGGGCGTTTCATGGCACAAGGCCAAGGAATTGAAAAACTCCATGTGCCGGGGCGGGATGGCGGAACGCAACAACTGCCTAGCTCCCTCCCCGCGGATCTCGTCCAGGTCCTTTTTAGGAACGTAGGATTGGATGGTCTGGAGTCCGCCGTTCAAAAGCCAGGTGGAATCCGAAAGCGATTCCGGCGCGCTCAACCAGTCCAACATCAGCTGTTCATGGTTCCCCTTCAGGAACTTCCATCCCGGTTTCCGATGGTCAAGAAGATAGTCCACCACGCCTTTCGAGTTGGGGCCCCGATCGACGTAGTCGCCGAGAAACACCAGCTCGTCCTCGTCCTTCAACGGAAGGAGGCCCATCAGTTCCCGCAAAGGGCCCAGACATCCGTGGATATCGCCGATGGCGTAAATCAATTCGCGCTCCAAGCAAATCAGCGGTCGGCGGTCCTCCGATCGCTCGGGCCCGCCATGAAAAAGCCACTCCACATCCGGGAAACAAAACGCTCACGTCACGCGCGCGGATGCTTCCAGCGGCTCAGGATCCACCACACGCCGACATGGGCCGAGCCCAGGAAAAACAATGACGCTCGAAGTCCGGTCTCCCCGAAACGCCCCACGGCGAACATGAAAACCATGAGCCCCAAGATCCGCCCCACGCTCAATGGGATCTCCCGCACCGCCAAATTCTCCAGGGTGCGGCCCGGTCCCCCGGCCACTTCCATGATATTAAACGAATAGGAGGAGAATGAGACCTTGAAAAGCGCCAGCGCCACCGAATACAAAACCATGAACATCAGAAGGGTGTTCACGTCCAGCCGCCACGCCAATAAACCGACCCCCGCCACGTCGATCCAGGCCGACAAACCGAGGATCCTGGATCGGTTTTCCGGCCTCGCCACGAGCGCCAGGATGTAACCCATCACGAGCAGGATGAACTGGGTCAACATGTCGTAATTGCCCACCGTGAGTTCCTGTTTCGAGGCCCGGTACACCAGCAGGCCCACGATGTACCAGAAGATGCCGTTGCGGACGCCCCAAAGAAAGTACGCGCCCATCACCGGGCGAAGGGCGGCCCGAAGATGGGCCTTCCAGGCCTGGACGAACCGGTAAGGCCTCCGCTCCCCACGTCCCTCGAAGGCGAAGCTCTCGAAAAACAACGCCAAGTACAACACCAAGGTCACTAAAAAGATGACGTGGTAGCCCCGGTCGGGGCTTTCCGCCGTGCGGAACAACGTGATGATCCGGGACGCCAGGAAGGGGGAAAGCACGCGAAGCGACGCCGCGAAGATCTGGTTGATGGAAAAGAACAGGTCCCGATTGCGGGGCGCGGTGACCTCGAAAGTCAGCTCGTGTTGTCCCAGGAAATAGAAACCGATGGCGAACCCGTTCAGGACGCCCAAACACACCGCGTACGCCCGCGATGTCTCCCCCAGAATCAGCACCGCGAGAAAAAGCAGGACGCTGAACACCAAACCGGCGCGGTATGGAAAAAGCCGGTGCCCCTTTCGAGCCACCATGCCTCCCAGGGCGAAAACGACCGGGATGACAAAAAAGGCGGCCAAATTGTAGTGGGTGACCGGCCCCCAATCGTCCTTGCCTTTGAAAAGGTAGACGTTCAAGAACACGTTGGAAAACGCCATCGTGAACTCGAACAAGGCCGCCATCCAGGCCAATCGGCGCGCGGCCTTGGGCAAGTCGCCTTTGACACCGAGGTATCGCCGGAGGATGTGGTAAAGGAATCGGAATACCGTGTTCAAGGCCGTCCCGTCTCGAATGAGTTGAACCGCCATTTAACCACGAAGAACACCGAGAACATAGGAGAGGCGAAGGCAAGTCGTTCTCGCCCCTCGGTTCAAGGCGGAGGGGTTTCCTTCAGCCAATCGGGAAAAGCGCCCCACTCGTTTTCCTTCGGGGGTCTGGGGAACATGGCGCCCAGCCAGACCGGGAGGAAATCGGCCGTCGGCGGCCCGCCGGGATCGAGTCGCAACCGGAGGATCATCGAGGGATACGACACGGGGCGCCTCAGGTCGAACAGGAAATTGCCCAAGCTGTAAAAAATGAGCGCGCCCTTGTAACGTTCCACGGTCTGGAGAATGTGCGGATGGTGGCCCACCACGGCGTCGGCCCCCAGGTCCACCAGGCGGCGGGCGAGTTTCCTCTGTTCGGCCGTGGGTTCCGCGCGGTACTCCTTCCCCCAATGCACCTGCACGACAAGCAGATCGGCTTGGGAGCGCGCGAGGGCGATATCCCGTTTCAGGACCGTCGGCAGGGGCGGAATGGTGCCTGGGTTCCTTGGCCCCTTGGCGGCGAAATAGGACGGGGAGACGTCCGAATAGGAAAGAAAA
>CAZSKE010000103.1:0-7521 GCA_964607325.1 uncultured bacterium
AAAAGAAGGCATCACATCCAATTGACCTATGAAAAGGCTGACGAACAACAGGATGGGTTGGGCCAGGAAACGCGCTTTCAAGCGAATTGAAGGGTCGTCTCCGGTGGAGCCGCTGGTCACCAGAGAGGCCGATAAGGATGCGATTCCCAGGTGGAAGGGAAGGTAGAGAAGTTTCAAAAAAAGGATTTCGATGGGCCGCAAAGACATCGGTAGGGTCCATGGCGCTTGTGCGAAAAAAGCGTCCCAGTGAGGGTATTGGAACAACCCGAAAAGGGCTTTTCCCAGGAACATCCATATTCCGATCAACCAGTACGCCAAGGGTGGGTAAGTAACCGCTGCGAGATTGTGGGGCGACGATTGTTTCACCGCTTCATAGACGTTCCACTGATCTGGAATGAAGTGCGAAATCCACGCGATGAAATGAATGTCGGTGTAGCCAAATAGGGGCGAAAGGAACAGCCAGGCAAGGAACCAGGCGGCGAGAAACGCCATAGATTTGAATTTAAAAAAAGCAATGGTGCGGATTGTGGAATTTCTCATCTTTGCGTGATTCTGCTGGCGCCCGGTGTTCCCACAACTCCCGGGTGGACGCAGAAGCAAACGGCGGTCAAGATTCATAGGACTGGATTTTTTCCAGCACCTCGTTGATGAGATAACCAGGGGTGGAAGCGCCGGCGGTCACGCCCACCTTGTGTTTTCCCTCGAACCAATCCCGCCGCAACTCTTCCGCCGTCTCGATATGGTGGGTGTCGTTTGGAAGGCTTCTCGCGCAGGTGTCCGCCAGTTTATGGGTGTTCGACGAATTGCGCCCACCGATGACCACCATCACCTCGACTTGGCGAGCCAAGGACGCGGCGGCGTTTTGACGGTCCTTGGTGGGTTTACAGATGGTGTTGATGGCCATGACTTCAGAGCAGCGTTTTTTTAGTCGCTCCACCGAAGCGTCGAACTTTTCCATCAAAAGGGTGCTCTGACAGATCACGCCGACCTTGGATCCGGGAGGGACTTGCTCGACATCCTCGGGGCGGTAGAGAATGAGCGGATCCTTCATTCGACTGGCGATTCCCTTCACCTCGACATGGCTCGGATCCCCGACGATGATGATCCGATATCCCTGGGATTCCAACTTCCAGCCTTCCTTATAGATGCGGGTGACCAGGGGGCAAGTGGTATCCACCAACTCGAAACCTTTTTCGCGCATGGTATCCATCGTTTTAACGTCAAGGCCGTGGGCCGTAATCACCACTTGTTTGCCCTTAATTTCCTCCAGGGAACGAACGATGCATTTTCCGGCGGCCGCCAAGCGGGCGACTTCCTGGGGATTGTGGATGAGGGAACCAAAGATAAAGGCTTGTTCCATACTTTCGGCCTTGTCAATGGCCTTTTTCACCCCGGAACAGAATCCGGCGGCGTCGGCGAGAAGAATTTCCCTGTGCAAGATTCAAACTCCCGCGATGAGTCGGGCGACGCGTTGAATGAAGACGGCGCTTTTATCCTGATGGGGGGGATTATAATGGCGGCTCGGTTCGGAATGTAACCCCCGCCGGAATGAAAGACCCCATGGGATTTTCCCTTTATCTCGGCCCCTTCCAGCCTTTTCTCGAGGAGAAATTGCTCGAGGAAATAGCCGCCTTTCGTTCCACAGAGCCCTCGCGCCCCTTGACGGTGGTGGTCCCCAATCTGATGTTGACGCGTCACTTGAGCATGCTGGCGGCTCGGCGACCGCAGGGTCTTTTCAACGCGCGTTTTCAGACCCTGCGACACTTTTTACAGGAGGTCACCGAACCATCCCTTCTCGCGGAGGGAGCTCGAGCCGCGCCGGAAGCCTTGACATCGCTTTTATTGAGGCAAATCGCGCGTGACAACGCGGACGCGCGGAAAGTCTTCGGCTCCGTGATCGAGACGCCCGGTTTTATCCGGGCGTTACGCGACACCCTAGGTGATTTGCGCCACGCCCAGTGGGACGCGACGGCCTTGCGCCAGGCCGCGTCATCCCTCAAGACTGTGAGTGATCGCGAGGCCCTCGGCGAGAAATGGAGGGCTTTCGCTTCCGTCCTTGAGGATTTCAATCGGGTCAAAAAACGGCGGGGTTGGATCGAGGAGGACGATTGTGCCGAACGCGCCCTTTTCCTACCCGTGGGCACGTCGGGAAACACCTGGGTCTATGGTTTTTACGACGCCACCACGCTTCAAAAGCGAATTCTCGCGCGATGGGCGGGATCCGCCGGAAGTTGTTGGTTCGTCCCGTTCCGGGACCAACCGGCTTACGCGTACGCCAGACCCTTCGTGGCGCACGTTCGATCGAAAGCGGGGCGCGTGACGGTGTGGAAGGGCGGCGGGGCGGGCGGAGATCGGCTGTCCACCCTGAGGGGGAACCTCTTCGATTCCGCGTCCGCGCCCTCGCCGTCGATTCTCGGCGATGAAAGCCTCACGATAGAGCTTTGCGCCGGGGAATCGGGCGAGATGCGCCAAGCCGCCCGAGTCTTCGCGGGTCTCGGCCCGGAAGACTCGTTGGGGGATTGCGCCGTCATTATGAGGGCGTCCGAGTCCTACCGTCATGTCCTTTCGTCGGAATTCAAGGCGTTGGGCGTGGCCGTTGAGTGGCGATTGCACCACTCTCTTTTGGAAACCCCGGAGGGAAAAGCCGCGGTCACCTATCTCGACGCGCTGGCGGAAGGGTTTCCCCGGGCGCTTCTTTCACAATGGTTATTCTGCCCTTGTCTCCGACCGGAATTCTTCGGTCTTCAGGAGGAAAGCTGGGATGCCCCGGCCTGGGACGCCCTGTTCCTGCGTTTCGGCGTGGTGGCTGGATTGGCGCAATGGAGGGAGCGTATCCGCCGCGCGGTATCCAACCGGGAGGGGGAAGACGCGCTCCGGACCCAAGCCGCCGGGAACTTGAACCGGGTTCTCTCCAAGTTGTCGAGAATGGAAAAGGAGTTTAGGGTCGCGAGGACTTGGGCCGACAAAGCGCGGTGCTTGTCTCTCCAATTGGCCCAGGCTTTTGAGACCTCCCCGGCGCTGAACCTGTTACGCGCTTCTCTGGAACCCCTGATAAACCTTCAAAATTGGGTCGAGCCGGCGGAACCAGCCGATTTCGCCCGGGGGGTGGAGGATCTCTGGGAAGGGGAAAAATTTCCCCGGGAGGATTCCACGCCTGGGGGCGTGGTGGTGACTGACTTGATGGAAGCCCGGGGAGTCCCTTTCGCTCATGTGGCTTTTCCTGGCCTCACGGAAAAGGTCATTCCCTGGCCCGTGAGAAAGGATCCGTTGTTGCCGGACACGGATCGCCAAGCGCTCAACGAATCGATTCCCGCTTCACTCGACGCGCCGCGTTTGGCTCTCAAGGGCGACGGTGTCTTGGAAGAACGGATGCTTTTCGCCTTGGCCGCGGAAAGCGCTCGAAAGAGTTTGTGGCTGACCGCGCCGGTTCGCGACGTGATTACGGGCGAAGCGCGCGTGGTTTCCCCGTACCTGGAGGAAGCCGTTCGCGCGGTCGCGGGAACCCTTCCCACGCCGCTGGCGGCGAAAGACACTTGGGTTCGAGAGGCGCATTCGCCTTCGTCCGACCCCGCCAGTTTGGCGGACTGCGATCGACGCGAGGACGCCTTCCTGTTCTATTTGCGCGAGCGAGCGCGGGGCGACCCCTCCTGGTTTTTGGCGGCGACCAGGAGCGCGCCGTTTTTTTTCGAGGGATCCGACCTGCTACGGAAGCGCCAGGTCGTGAGGGCTTTCACGCCTTATGACGGCATGTTGTCCAGCCCGGAAGCCCTGCGGACTCTCGCCGAGCGATACGCGCTGGAGCGCCAAGAGCTTTCGGCCTCGCAACTGGAAACCTATGCCGCCTGTCCCCTGCGGTACTTCTTCAAATACGTGCTTCGTCTGGAGGTGGTGTCCGAGCCGGAAGCTCTTCTCGAGATGGAGGAACGCGAAAAAGGAAGCCTAGCGCATCGGGTGCTGGAAGCGGTCTTGAGGAAAGGGCAGGAAACCGGTTGGCTGAAAAGCCGCGACCAGGCGGCGGCGGCGGAGTGCCTCCAGGCCGAGGCTGAAACCCTATTCCGTAAGTACGAGGAACGGGGATGGACGGGCGCGCTCGCCCTATGGCAATGGCAAAAGCGACGGTTGTTGGCCGATTTGAAGGATGTGGTGGACGGTGTTTTGGACGATTCGGAGTGGACGCCCTTCGAGTTCGAGGCCGTTTTGGGCGCCGAGGGGGGCATGGCGTTCCCGTTGGATTCGGGCGTGTCGCTTCGCTTGAGGGGTCGTGTGGACCGTGTCGACGTCTCCTCGGATGGAAAATCTTATCGGGTGATTGACTATAAGACGGGCTCCTCGAATGGTTTCTTGAAATCCGGCGGGTATTACGGAGGCCGCAAGATCCAACTTCCTCTTTATCTATGGGCGACGCGGGATCGTTTCCCCTCTCGCCGGGGAATCATGGGTGTTTACGACTTCATCACGGCCAAGGGGGGATACAAGAAGTTCCTCTTTCGGGAGGAGGATCCCGAGAAGATGGAATCCACTCTCAGGAACATCCTGGGAACCGTGGCCCACGGCGTGGCGGAGGGGAGTTTCCCCTCGGCGGCGAACGAATGTGAATTTTGCGATTTCAAGGCCCTTTGCGGGACCGGCATGAAAGCGAGGGCCGAACGCAAAAAGGAAGATCTCCGAGCCGCCGCTTATTACGCCCTCCAGGACCTCCCGTGACCCGTCCGCGCAAACCAGTGGACGAGCCCGTCCGGGAAAGGATCCGTCACGACCTGGACGCCACTTTGATGGTGGACGCGGGCGCCGGGACCGGCAAAACCACTTTGTTGTTGGATCGTCTCTTGAACCTGATCTTGACGCGCGGGGTGTCGCTCGCTCGTGTGGCCGCCGTGACGTTCACGGAGAAGGCCGCCGGCGAGCTTTTGGAACGCCTTCGGAAGGCGTTACGCGAACGGGCGAAGGAACGAGACGCCGATCCGGGGATTTTCAACCGTTTGTTCGAGGATCTGGATCGCGCCGACATCGGGACGTTCCATTCGTTTTGCGCCCGAGTCCTTCGCGAATACCCGGTAGAAGCGCGTGTCGACCCTCGCTTTCGGACCCTGGACGACGTTGAGGAACGCCTCGCCGAGGTGGAGGCGTGGGAAACATGGCTCGGCACGACCTTGAACGCGGGCTTGGAAGGGGAAAACCAGCCTTTGGCTCGAGCCTTGGGATTGGGCGTGACCCTGAGCCAAATCGCCGAATGGAAGGATTTCTGGTTGGGTCACCAACACCTGATCGGATCCTTTCCCGCCTCGCCTTTTCCCGAACAAGGCCCCTTTCAATCGGGGGTGGAAATCCTCTTGAAGGCGGTGGAGACCCGATTGTCTCAATGCAAACACCCGGAGAGTGACGGCTTCACGGAAGCTTTCAGGGGGTTCAAACAGAAATGGGATTCATGCGCCCGTCTTTCGGGAGAGGCCTTCGCTTTGGCGGTGGCGGGATGTGAGGTTCCAAACCTGGATCGCAAGGGTCGGGTCGGGGATTGGAAAGGCAAGGCCTTGATCGCGGTACGAGCGGATTTCCAACGGCTCCAACCCCTGTTTGAAAAGTACTCCGGCGAGGTGGGGGATTGGGTCTGCGCTGGATTGCGGACATGGTTGGGCGGGTACCTCGCGGCTTGGAGGAAAGCCCGTGACGACCAGGGTGTCCTGTCGTTCGACGACCTGTTGGGCAAGACACGGGATCTTTTGCGGGATCACCCGGGCGCGAGGAGGGTCTTGCGCGAAAAATGGGACCGCTTTTTCGTGGACGAGTTTCAGGACACGGATCCCCTGCAAGCCGAAATCCTTTTTTATCTTTGCTCAAAAGACGGGGGCGGCAAGGAACCGTCGGATTGGAAGGACCTTGAGCTCGAGCCGGGAAAACTGTTCCTTGTGGGCGACCCGCAGCAAAGCATTTATCGTTTCCGCCGCGCTGACGTGGATTTGTACCACGAGGTGAAGAAACGCGTGGCGGCCTCGCCAGGAGGCCGGGTGGAAGCGCTACGGCAGAATTTCAGGTCTCTTGAACCCATCGTGAGTTTCGTGGGATCCAGGTTTTCACCGCTTTGGGCCTCGGAGGATTTCGAAGCGCAAGCGGCGGCGCGAGTCGAAGGCGTGAAGAGCGGCGGGTTGCCGCCGTTGGTGGGCCTGCGGGTGGCTTCGCCGGAACCGGGGGAAAAGTGGGGAGCCGACGTGAAACGTTTGGCCGAGGCCCGCGCGGTGGCGGCCTATTTGAGGAACATTCTCGCAAGAGAATCCCCCGTTCTCCAGGACCCTCGATCGCCGGGCGTTGCTCGCAAAGTGAGGCCGGGGGATGTGGCCATCCTGCTTCGCGACGTGAGCAACCACGAGGAACCATATCTGGAGGCCCTGAGGGAAATGGACCTGCCCTTTCAATTGGTCAAGGGACGCAGGTTTTACAGCCGTCCCGAAGTGACCAGTCTGGTGGTTTTGTTGACGGCCCTCGAATCACCCGCGGAGGCCGCCCGGGTGGTGGCCGCTTTGAGAAGCATGGTGTTCGGGTTTACGGACGAGGAATTGTTTCTGTACCGATCCGGTGGCGGGGAATTCCGCTATCTGTCGGAAACCCCAGGGGGAACGGAAAGCCTGGATCGTCTCGGGAAAGCCTTCGCGCTACTGCGGGAACTCCACGAACGATCGCGGCGCCTTCCGTTGCCCGAGATGCTGCAAGCCGTTTTTGAAAGCACAGGTCTGCTTCCCGTCTTGTGGGCCCAGCCGCAGGGCGATCAGCGCGCGGCCAATCTCTTGAAATTGTCCCAAATGGCCCGCGATCTCGACGCCGAGCGTCATCTGGGTTTCGGGGCGTTTGTGCGTTGGATCCATCGACAGATGGAGGACGAGGTCTCGGAAGGGGAGGCGTCGCCTGGGGATGCGCACGAGGATCGGTTGACCTTGATGACGGTCCACCAGGCGAAAGGCCTGGAGTTCCCCATCGTGGTGGTAGCCGGGTCCACGGCGGATAAAGCCCGCAAACCCCACGGCTTCTTTTTCAATCGGGAGGAAGGCCGTGTCGAATGGAGCGCGGGAAACCTGACCACCAGTCGGTATTCCGAGGAACAAGAGCGGGAAACGGTCCGGCAGAACGCGGAGGGGCTGCGGCTTTTGTACGTGGCCGCCACCCGAGCCAAGGATTGCCTGGTGTTGCCTTACGCGTCCTGGACCGAGGAAAAGAAATTCCTTCACCCCCTGGCCCCGGCGCCGGGACCCGAGGGTCCCGCGTTGGTCCCGGGCATGGAGATCGTCCCGCTGGAATCGAACGACGCGGCCCGCGCCATCCCGGAGGGCGGCGCGCCGCGGCGGCGGTCCCAAGAGGAAACACCGGAGATCCGGAGACGAGCGGAGGAAGTGGAAAAGCATTTCAAGGTGAGAGCCGAGCGTCTCCAGGCGAGGATACGGCCGATTCAAAGGATCAGGGCGAGCGATATGGAAAACGACGGGTTTCCTGACGCGAAGCGGCGGAGCCCGGAAAAAAGGGAAATGGGCGGAAAGG
>CAZSKE010000104.1:0-3218 GCA_964607325.1 uncultured bacterium
TGGCAAGGGCAACACCGGCGAGGCCCTGATGAGTCTGTTGGAACGCCGCTTGGACAACGTGGTCTATCGCCTGGGCTTGGGGCTTTCGCGGGCACAGGCCCGGCTGCTGATCGCACACGGTCACGTGACGGTCAACGACCGGCGGGTGAACGTGGCGAGCTACCTGACCCGGCCGGGCGACAAGATCGGCGTGAAGAACCGCCCGAAAAGTATGCAATTGGTGCAAGCCGCCCTGGCGGGATTACGGAAGAGAACTCCTGGATCTCGCCGTTCTAGCGCAACGGCAATCCCCCTGGTATTTCATGGGCGAGATCTTTCCCACGCCCCCGCTTTGGGCCTTTCCACTCGTCGGGGTCCTTAAAACCACTTTAGTGACTACGGTCCTATGGGGACTGGCGATTTTTTGGGGCAAGACACGACGTATCCCGAGGGATCCCGAGCGCGTTCTCCCCGGGATCCTTCTTCTTCTCGCCCTGTTCTTCACGCGGACGACAACCTTCCGATACGCCCTGCCCGCGTTGGCGTTGTTGTTGCCCTCCGCGGCCCGCGCGCTTGCAACCTTGGTCGCTCGGCAACGTCATCCCTGGGTCGGACATGGGGTGGCCCTGTGCTTCCTGCTGGCGCATGCCGCCTCGAGCCTGGCGCACCTGGACCGCCCGATCAGTTACCTGAACGAGCTAATCCCAAAAAGTAAAAGATTATTGTTGCTTGGAAACTACAATTACGACGTTGGACAGGATTTCAAACGGCTGGCCCAGGCGGCCCGGGCGCGCGGTTGGACTTCCTTGAAATTAGCCGACACCACCATGATCGAGCCTTGCTATTACGGGGTTCCCTGGAAAAGCTGGTCTCAAAAGGATCTGGAAGGACCCCAACCGGGCCAGCGCTATGTCATGGGAGCTTCTTTCCTGCAATGTCCAGAAACGGCTTATCCGGAAACCGCCCCCTTATCGCGCGGCTGGCCTTCGCGGGTGCCCCCAACGGGACGGATTGGCGAGACGCTTCTTTACTGGGAAGTCGGCGGAAAACAAACACTGGATTCTTCGCCGCCTCTCCACAGCAGGCCCTATTTCAAATCGCCGCGCTCGGCTTGCGATCAAGTCCCTTCAACCCCATAAAAAAAGGCCGACCCCGAAGGGTCGGCCTTTCCATGTCCTCACGAGGCCTTCACCTCAGCGAACGGACTGAAGAAATCCATACAAGGTGACACCATTGCGCCACACGAACATCCGCACGCCTCGACGAAGATTGGCGGCCGCGAGAGCCTTTCCAAGGGTGGCGGCGTCGGGAGTGGACTGATCCCCCACTTTCAGGATGATATCACCCTCCTGGACACCGGCCTTGGCGGCGGGCCCGTCCGGTTCCACCGAGGTGACAACCGGTCCCCGCGGCGATGAAGGATTCATCCGGGACTTCAGGTCCTGGGTCGGATCGTGGTAATGGAACCCAAGCCCCTTGGACACGCCCTTCGGGGAAGACCCCTTGTCGTTTGCCGCGCCCGGGTCCGTTTCGCTCAAAGCCTGCAAAACGACCTCAATATCGGACTTTTGTTTGTCCCGAAGAATCGAGAGCCGCACCACATCCCCCGGCGCCTTGGCGTAAAGCTTGGCGACAAGGTCCGAGGCGCTTACGATTCGCTCCCCGTTGAATTCCAACACGATGTCCCCGGATTTCAACCCAGCCTTCTCGGCGGCACTGCCCTTGTTAACGCTCGACAGGAGCGCGCCTTCGGAGTTCATCATTCCAAAGCTCTCAGCCAATTTCGCGTCCAGGGGTTGAACAACGGCCCCCAACCCCGCGCGAATCACATGTCCTTCGCTCGAAAGATCCTGGGCCACTTTTCTCGCCACGTTGGCCGGTATGGCGAATCCAATCCCGATATTGCCCCCGGATTGGCTGAAGATGGCGGAATTGATTCCGATCACCTCGCCTTTGAGGTTACAAAGCGGGCCGCCCGAGTTTCCGGGATTGATGGAAGCGTCGGTCTGGATGTAACTCGCGTAGGGGCTGTTCTCGTTCAAGTTGACGCTTCTCCCCTTGGCCGAAACGACGCCCGTGGTGAGGGTGTGATCCAACCCGAAAGGATTGCCGATGGCGATCGTCCATTGTCCCACCTGGATGGCGTCCGAATCCCCCAAAGGGACGCTGGGAAGATTGTCGCCCGCCTCGATCTTCAGAAGGGCAATGTCGGTTTTTTCATCCTTTCCCACCACGCGCGCCTGGTAGTCCTTGCCATTCTCCAACGTCACGGTGATTTTCTCGGCTTTCCCCACCACATGGGCGTTGGTGAGAAGATATCCGTCGGGAGTGATAAGAAATCCGCTTCCCAGGCTTTTTTGCTTGCGTCTCAATTCCCGGGGAGCCTGCGGTTGGGCGTTGGGCCCGTAAAACCAGAAATTGAAAAAATCATCCATGTTGCCGAATTGGTTGTATCCCTGAACGCGCTCGGTCCATTCGGAGGAAATATTCACGACGGCGGGGGAAACAGCCTTGGCCACCTGGGTGAAGGCGGTTTCCAGGGCCAACGCGGGGTTGTTGGGGGCCAAGAGAATGGGTGGTGTTTGGTTGAATTTGAGCCGGACCCCGGACGAGGAAACGCGGGGATAGATAAGGATCAGCCCGGCGGCGACAGCCATCGCCATCGCCAGGGGCCAAAACCATCTACGGTCACTCGAGGGGGGCGGCGGGCCGACGGCGTTTCTTGACATGCGATTCCTCCGTGGATGGATCTGGCTGGCTTACAGAGTTTGACGCCGGTTGACCTGAAAAGTTCCGGTCGAGAAGATCCTTCATGATCTGGGGGTTGTCGGAGGAGAGGTGTACCAGTATTTGAACGCCCGCCAAGTTCACCCCACGGGTTTTTACCAGATAATTGATGCATTCCAAACGAGTGACGTCCACCTGGCAATAGAGGCGGGTCTTGTGGATCGATCGGCAAGGACATACCAAGCCGAGACGCTCGTATTGGCGGATGGTTTGCTCGTGCAGATTCAATAATCGAGCAACCACGCCGATGGTATAGATCGGATCGTAAGGATCAAGCTGCATCAGGGTTTCTTCCTAAACGGGATACTGAAAAAGTCCCCTGCCCTTCGAGAAGCTCCCGACCACACGTACATCAAAGGTCTGGCCCGGCAAGAAACCCTTTCGGGTTTCGTTGTCCCCGGGCCGACGGCCCGGGGACGAGGTGCCATCACAAAATTTCAGCACACTGTCAG
>CAZSKE010000104.1:3228-7498 GCA_964607325.1 uncultured bacterium
CTCAAAGCCCTTTTTTTCACGAAGACGTCTAACGGCGCGCTCCTCGATCTGTCGCACTCTTTCCTTGGACAATTTTAACTCGCGTCCGATTTCATCCAGGGTACGACTCGGACCGCCATCCAGACCATAACGCCAGGTAAGAATCTGGCCATCGCGGGGAGAGAGCGTTTTGAGGGCCTCTGCCAGCCTCTTCGACAAGGAGTGTTCCATGAGGCTTTTTTCAATCGCCTCAATCCCGTCCACGCTTTTAATCATCTCCAAAAGCGGCTTTTCACTCGCGCCTACCCGAGTGGTATCCAGTGAAAGATATCCTTGGGTAAAACGCCTCAAATCATCCAGGCCTTCGCGAGAAAAGCTCGTGTCGGAAAGCGCCTCCGCGTCGGAAAGAGGGGATCCTTTTCGGGCCTCCAGCGCGCTTAACCGCTTGGAAGCCTTCCGGAATTTCTTGACCCGACTTTGTGGAACGCGGACCAAGTTTGCTTTGTCCAAGAGAGCGGCCAGGATGGACTGACGGATCCACCACACGGCGTAGGAAACAAAACGCACGCCTCGCTCGGGGTCAAAGGACTTGCAGGCCTTGAGAAGCCCAAGATTCCCTTCATTGATGAGATCGAGAAAGGATAATCCCCGGTTCCTGTATTGTTTGGCCGTGAAAACCACAAACCTCAAGTTGGCTTCGGCCAAGCGGTTCAAAGCCGTCTCGTCCCCCAGGCGAACGCTTCTAGCCAGTTCTTTTTCCTGTTCAGGAGTTAAGAGGGGGATCTTGGCGATCTCACGAAGATAGATTCCTAACGCACGGTCTTCGTGAAGTGAAGGAAAACGGTCCATGGGCCCCTCCTTTTCGCCTTAAATAACATGACCCTATGTGAATATATAAGTTGAGTCGAATCATGTCAAGTAAATTGAAGAATAATACGTATATTCAAAATTGGCTTTATTTTATTGGTTTTTTGAAGGGTCGTTTTTCAGAAGGGCCTTAAGCGTATCCAAGTACAACGCGGCGGAAACAGCCAGGGGCAGTAAGAAATAAATCATTCTGAATAAGAGCGCGGCCACCATGGCTTTTTCCTGGGGTACGCCGAAATGGGAATAAGTCACGGTCAATAAACCCTCCATCACGCCCAATCCGCCGGGAAAAATATTCACCGTGGAGGAGAGGAACGCCAAGGTGAAACCCACTAAAACAAGTCCCGCGCTCAACGGTATTTCCACCGCCATAAAACACTGTTGCATGGTCAGAACGGTGAACACCCAGTCCATGGTGACCCAAAAAAGCGCCACCAAAAGCGGGGCCCACCCTCGGTGCAGGAGTCGAGTGGATTCCTCCAAGTTACGCGCCACTTCCCCTGGCCTTCCCGTCGCGAAAGGGCGTCTCAAAACACGCTGTCGTATCCAAGCGGTCATTCCCACGCCCGCGCGAATGGCCCGATGGCGCGTCGGCGCGTGAAAATACCCGACCGCCGTGATCACCACCAGAGTCACCAGAATACCAAGCGCGCCCAAAATGAACAGATGCCCCGCGCCGCCTTTGAAGCCGGGTTGGGTTCTGAGGAACCAAAGGCCCCCCAAACACATCAGGGTCAACACCAGGTTGGTCATCATGCTTTGGGCGATGGAAAGAGGAACGATCAACGAAAGCGGCACGCGTTGTCTTTTGAAAAGATAGGCCCGGACCGCCAGGCTTGAGACGCCGGCCGTGGAAACCACATAATTAAAAGTCGTCGAGATCAGCGTGATGGAAAAAAGACGCGGGAACCCGACACGATAATGAGAGACCTGGAGAAGCGCCGCGAAGGAAAGGGCGATGGCAACATAGGAAGCCGTCATGCAAAAAAGCGCCCCGAAGATGGGCGCGGGTTTGAGCGAACCCAGGACGGCCAAAAAGGTGGGGCCGTCCGTCAACCAAGCCGTCACCAGGGCGGTCAGAATCAAACCCAAAAGGAATAATACCAAAGCCAATGTCAATCGTCGGCTGGAGGCGTTCATAAGCGCTGAATTCCCCTTCATCCACAGGGCAAAATCTTGAATTCCTTTCTATTCGATCAGTTCGTCGGATCCATCCGAGGCCGGTTTATCCATCATCGGTTTCGGGGCCGGAGGGGCGGGGGAATCCGTCGCGCGGGGCGCGCTTGGCTTAGCGATTTCTTCCGGTTCCGTTTTGAACTCATCCTGGTTATCCAGGTCGATAATCCCGGGCGGGGGTGTCATGGGTTTCACCGTTGTCGGGACGATTCGAGGGGCTAGAGGAGGCGGTGTTGCGGGAGACGCCGATCTCGGCGGAAGAACCGGAGGAATCGGTGGGGGCTGAGGCGGACGAGTCATCGGCGCGGGAGCCCGGGGCGCCACGGGCGGAGGATTCCCGACCGGCGGCGCTATCGTCCGGGCCATGGGCGGTGGAACGACCGGCGTGGAGCCCAAAATCTCGTCTAAACCCCCGATAGGAATGGGAGCTCGCGGCGTCGGTTTGAGCGGCAACGGGGCCTTCATCGCCGGCTTGACCGTTCCCATCGGGGTGCCGGACATCAGGGATTCCAATCCCGCGCGGGTCAACGGGGTTTTGGCGGTTGGAATCGGTGACGTCCCGGTCGGAACCGGGGCGTGGGGTTTTTGCATCGCCACCACCCCGGGTTTCACGGCCCCGAGCAGGCCGCCCGTGGGCGCCTCAGGGATGAAGGATTTCATCGAGGCCGCCAAAGCCGCCGCGGGGTTTTCCTTTTTCTTGATGGATGTCGGGAACGTGAGAATCAAGCGGGTGCCGACATCGGCTTTTTCCGCCATCGCGCCGCCCCCGTGCGCCGCCAGGATGGTTTTGACCAGGGCGAATTTGAGCCCTGTTCCCGCCAATTGAGGCGAAGCGGGGTGTTTCGGATCGTAAAACTCGTCGAAAACCTTCGCCAGGTGTTCGGGCTTGACCGTCAGCCCGGGATCCAACACGGTCACTTTCACGTCTTCCCCAACCGGCTCCACGGTGACAGGCACCTGAGAGCCCCGCGGGGCGTCTTTGATAATTTGCAAATAAAGGATGTTCCAAAGCTGGGTAAACCTGCGGCGGACGATAGGAACCTTGCCGGTCGGGGCCTTTTCCTCGACGCGGATTTTGATGCTCTTGATATCCGCTTGTGGTTGGAAGTTGAAAGCCAACCCCTCGATCTCGGACGCCAGGGAGACGTTATCCCGCACTGCGGTCTCTTGTTCGATTTCCACCTGGAAAATATCCACCAGATCGTTGATGAATTTTTCGAGCCTTGCGCTCCGGTTGATGACCATCCCGAGGAATTCCTGCTGTTTCTCGGTGATGCCACCTTGGGCGCTTCCCAAGGCAGAGGACACGTACCCCTTGATGATGCCCAAGGTGGTTTTGAGCTCCTCGGCCATGGTCTTGACGGCCGCCACTCGAACCTTCGAAACGTTGATGGAACTGGCGGCCGCCACCACTTGTAAAAGCTTTGCCTCGAGATCCTTCATCTTGGTTTCGGCCTGCTTGGCTTGCAGTTCGAGTTGCTGGCGGTGGATGGACTCGGCTTTCTTCGCGTCGGCTTCCTGACTGGACATCTTGGTTTTCATCTTGGCGATTTCACCACGCGCCTGCTCGGCTTGGCCGCGCAAGCCCTCCGCCATGCCTTTGAGCGCGTTGATTTCCTTGAGCTTGTCCTCGAGCTGTTGCTCTTTTTCCTCGGCCGCCGTCTTGGTGTCGCCCAGCTTCTGGGTGACGTCGGCCAACTCCTTGGCGCGAAGTTGCAACTGCCCCTGGACCCGATGGATCTCGTCGTCCTTCTGGCGGCCTAATCCTTCCCTTTCGCGCTCCAGGCGTTCCGCCCATTGCGAGGACGCCACCAGCATGCTCACCACTTCGGGGTCTTGTACCTTCTTAAGCGCTTCTTCGGAAATTTTTCCCTGGCCGGATGCCGCCGTCTCAAGGATCTGGCGCGCGGCCTTCAGCGGTTTCATCAACCTGCCCAGCAGGATGAAACCCACCACCAACAGATAGCCGATGGCGAAAAGGACGGCGAGGATGACGGGGTTTTTTCCGAGAACGGTCGGATCGCTTAAAATTTTATTGAACGTCAAACCTTCCTCGACGGAGGCGGATTTGCTCGCCGCGGTCGCGGGCGCCTGCATGGGAATGGTTTGCACCAACCCGAAGCTTCCCACGCCCAGGGGCGCGAAAACGGCGGCGGCGGCCGGAGTGGCCTTGGCGCCAGCCAAGTGCGCCTGGAGATCGGCCAACACGGCGGTCAAGTGCGCTTCCCCACTGGGGTTGAACGGGAAA
>CAZSKE010000105.1:0-7450 GCA_964607325.1 uncultured bacterium
GTCGCGCATTCGACGAGTTGTTTTGTTCAGTGGAATTTCAACGAGCCGCGGTTGGCTCGCGAGCCGGTTCGACTTTCCGGGCAAGTCAAAAAGCCCTTTCATGATCCACCATGGGTACCCTCGACAGGCGGACGTCGCATGACCCCCTTGAACGTTGTTTTTATGGGCACGTCGGATTTCGCCGTGCCGTCCCTGGCTTCCTTGGAGGATCCGGCTTTCCGGGTGCTTTTGGTGGTGACACAGCCTGATCGACCGGCCGGGCGGCATCTGGAACCCAAGCCCTCGCCTGTCAAGAAAGCCGCCCTCGAGCGCGGATGGGAAGTTTTCCAACCCGAGAAGATCCGTCAGAGCGACGCGCTCGACCGGTTGAAGTCCCTCGCCCCCGATCTGGTGGTGGTGGCGGCCTATGGGCAGATCCTGCCCAAGGCCCTCTTGGACTTGCCTTCCCTGGCGTGCCTGAACGTGCACGCCTCGATCCTGCCTCGTTGGCGCGGTGCGGCTCCCATCCATTACGCGGTGATGACCGGTGACGCCGAGACCGGCGTAACCTTGATGCACATGAGCGAGAAACTGGATGAGGGGGATGTCATCCTGACACGCACGATCCCGATCGGCCCCTTGGAAACCACGGGGGCGCTTCATGACCGGTTGGCGACCCTTGGGGCTTCCGCGCTTCGCGAGGCCGTGGAATGGTTGCGCGAAGGCCGGGCGCCGCGGATACCCCAAAACCACGCCCTGGCCACTTACGCGCCCTCCCTCAAGCGGGAACACACGCGATTAGATTGGACGTGGCACGCGCGGCGGGTAGCGAATTTCATCCGTGGATTGGATCCCTGGCCCTCGGCGGAAACCGCTTGGGGTGGGATGGAACTCAAAATTTTCGGGGCGTCTCTCGGCGAGGGTCATGGACGCCCGGGGCAGATTCTGAGCCTTGACTCGAAAGGCGCTTTGGTGGCCGCCGGGGAGGGAACTGTTCGGATCACCGAGATCCAACCTCCCGGGAAGCGGCGCATGAAGGCGTATGAATTTTCCCTGGGCCATGGCGCCTTCAGGCCGGGAGAGGTGCTTTCGTGAGCGAGCCGCCATCCAAAAAACCTTTTCATCGGTCGGGTAAACCGGGAGGCGATCGCCCCCCTCGTCGGGAAGGAAAACCGCGCGGGAAGGGCGGGCTGTTCCACGGAAACCCGAAGGCCTTCAGGGGAAAATTCAAAAAACCGAAACCGCAAAGCGTTGACGGGGTCCCTCCCGCTGGGGACTTCAACCGCGCGGAAGGCCCTGGTGGGCCGCCTCGAAGCGACCGTCCTTTCGAGAAGAAACCCTGGGACCGCAAAGGCCCCCCGCGACGGGACTTCAATCGCGCGGAAGGCCCTGGTGGGCCGCCTCGAAGCGACCGACCTTTCGAGAAGAAACCCTGGGACCGCAAAGGCCCTCCGAGGGGTGACCGCTCTTTTGGGAATAGAGCCCATTCATTCGGCCACGGCAAGCGCGAACACTTTGGAAAACCCAACAAAAAGGACGGTGTGTCCCCGGCGCGGTGGAACGCGGCGTTGGCTCTTATCCGTATTGAAAAGGGGATGAAGGCGCACGAGGCGATTTCACGTGGTGCCCGGTTGGAGGGGCCTGATCAGGCTCTTTTTACCGAACTGGTTTATGGGGTGACCCGCATGCGGCGCTTGATCGACAAGCGTTTGGAACCTTTCTGCAACAAACCCCTTGACCAGGCGTTGCCTGAAATCCGCACGGTGTTGCGACTCGGGCTTTATCAAGCCCTTTTCCTCACGCGAGTGCCCGGTTACGCCTTGACCAGCGAATCCGTGACCCTGGTGGGCCTCTTGGGGGCGCCTCACGCTTCGGGATTCGTCAACGCGGTTTTAAGGACCCTGATGACCGCCAAGGAACAGGAACAACTGCCGGGTCCCCATGAAGCCTCTTGGAGCCCCGCCATGAGGTATTCGCATCCCGAATGGCTGGTGAACCGATGGGCCGCTCGGCTGGAAACTCCCGGGCCCGAAGCCCCACGGCTTGAGAAATTGTTGGAATGTAACAACGTGCCCCATCCTGTCTATCTCCAGGTCGCCCCGGAAGGTCGCGATTCGGCCCTGGAGAAACTCAAAACCCTGGGAGTGGATGCCCAACCGGTGGATTGGCCCAACCACACCCTCCTCGTGAGGGGACCCGCGGCGCTTTGGGAATCGGGACATTACGACGCGGGGCCGTGGACCGTTCAGGACTGGACTTTCCAGGCCATGCTGGATCTTGTGCCGGCGCCGCTCGGAGCCCGCGTTTGGGATGTTTGCGCCGCGCCGGGCGGGAAATGCGCGGGGCTTTCCTGGCGCGTGGGACCCGAAGGACGCGTTATCGCGTCCGACGATTCTCCGGAGCGCGCGCGGATCCTCCGGGGGAACGTGGCCCGTCTGGGGCTTGCCAACGTGGATGTGCTCGAGCGTGACGCGGCCCAGATGCCGACCGCCGAGCGTTTTCAAACGGTGTGGGTCGACGCGCCCTGCACGGGTACCGGAACCCTCTCGCGTCGCGCGGATCTTCGTTGGAACGTCCAGGCGCAGGACTTGGCGAGGCAGTCCGCCCGACAAGCCTCTCTTCTGGAGGCGGCGGCGGGCCACGTCTATCCGGGGGGGCATTTGGCCTACAGCACCTGTTCCCTCGAGCCCGAGGAGAACCAGGACGTGATCAAGGGTTTCCTCAAACGCCGGAACGATTTCGAGCCGGTGGCCCTCACGCTCCCGCCCTTCATTCGGGGAGTGGAAACCTCGCCCGAGGGGCTTCTTTTCTGGCCGACGAAGGATCGGGACGGCGGATTCCTGGCCTTGTTGTGCCGGAAGGCTTGAAACCGAGGGCCTTCCATGGGAATCAAGCGACTCGCGGCGATTCACCTGGGGGCGCGAACATTTTTTTCGGTTTACTTATTCAAGCGCCTTTGTGACCATTGGTCCCGTCGCGATTCATTCGCGTTGGCGACGCCATGGGAATTTTAAGGGACAGGAAACTCGAACCGATCGACATGAAACGCTTGATGGCCTTTCTCGTGATATGCCAGGCGCTGTTTCCCTTTATTTCCGGGGCGGCAAGCCCGGTCACCTACGATCTCGTAATCAAAGGTGGATTGGTGGTTGACGGCACCGGAGGCCCTCCGGTCCGCGCGGATGTGGCTTTCCGCGACGGCCGCGTGGCCGCTTTGGGCGACCTGCGCGGCGCGCGGGCCGCCCAAACCGTGGACGCGATCGATAAGGTCGTCATTCCCGGTATTCTCGATCTGCTGTGCCACAACGACCTTTTGTGGACGCCTCTGGAGCAGAAAAGGGCTTTACGTCGCGGGGCCACATTCGGCCTGGCCGGCAATTGCGGGTTTTCCCTACTGCATGTGGGCCAAAATCTCGACAAACTCGAAAAACAGCACAAGCTTTTGATCAACGTGGGAACCTTGATCGCGCATGGCTCCGTCCGCGAGGCCATCATGAAGAAGCTTAAGCGCCCGCCGGTGCCCTCCGAAATGGCCCTGATGAGGAAGATGGTCGAGGACGGCTTGAAAGAAGGCGCTTTCGGATTGTCCAGCGGCCTGGCTTATGAGCCGGGCGAGTGGGCCTCCGCCGAGGAGATCGAGGGTCTTGCCTCCGTTCTCACCAAGTATCCCCACGCGGCTTATTACACCCATATTCGTAACTTCCGTTCCGAGGTTCTACAGGCCCTCCGGGAAGCGGTCCGTGTGGCGGAGAACCATCGCGTCCCCGTGGTGATACAGCACTTGTTGTTCAAACTGCCGTCCAATTGGGACCAGGCCGATCCCGGGTTGCGTTTGCTGGAAAAGGCTCGGGCCGAAGGACATCCCATTTGGGCCACGGTCTACCCTTACGATTTCTGGGGCAACGAGGTTCAGCTTCCTATCCAGCAATTGTTGTATCTGGCGCCGAGCGCCGCCAAGTGGGAGACTTATCTACGACAGCCCGCTAAACAAGAGGCGGTCTTGCAGGAAATCGGGCGGCGACTGGCGGAATACGGCGACCCTCACCGGGTGGAAATCACCCGTTTGCCGTCGTGGGCGCCGAGGGATTGGTTGGGCTTGCGGTTGGATGAGTTTGCCGCCCGAAGGGGATTATCCCCCCGGCAGGCGGTTCTCGCCTTGATGCTCGAATGCAAGAATGACGTGGGGGTCTGTTATCACGGCGTGTCCGAATCGGTCTTGATTCGCCAGATCCAGGCGCCTTATGTCCTGTTCGGTTCGGATTCCGCCCAGGACATCGCCCATCCCCGCAACGCGGGTTCCTTCCCGCGGTTGTTATCGAGATATGTCCGGGATTTAGGCGTGATCCGCCTTTCGGAGGCCGTGGAACGCCTCTGCAGGGAACCGGCGCAACTGTTGGGGTTGAAGGACCGAGGGGAACTGCGTGAAGGCTTCTGGGGCGACGCGGTGGTGTTGGATTGGGAAAAGCTCGAGGACCGGGCCACTCCGGTCGACCCCTGGGAGCCTCCCGTGGGTGTGGATGTCGTGGTCGTCAACGGACGCGTGGTTCTGGAAGGGGATCGCTTGACCGGGGAAACCCCGGGACAGGTCCTGCGGCGTGATGGGGAAGCCCAAACCAAGCCATGAGGAACGCGGAATGAGGAACTCGTGTTTCCATCCCAACTCGAACCCGGGTGAAACAACCCAATGGACTGTTTTGCGGTTATCCTGAAGAGGTTACGCGGGTCGTCAATCCCGTATGGGGAAGGAATGAAATGAGGGTATTGATCAGCGGGGCGGCGGGAAACCTGGGGAGCCTTCTGGCCCGCCATTTGCTGGAAAACACCGCGCACACCTTGAATCTGATGGTCCATCGACGGCCCGTAGCGCACGATTTGTCCGCCCGAAAGCGCGTGAAGATCTTTAATTGCGACCTGGCAAGCCCCGACACTTTGCGGGACGCCTGCCGTCAATCCGACGTGGTCGTGCATTTCGCGGGCAAACTTTTCGCCCCGAATCCCGCCAAGTTCTTGCCCGTCACCAACTTCCAATACGGGAAGAACCTGATGGACGTGGCGGTCAAGGCCGGCGTCAAGAAGTTCATTCTTGTCAGCTTTCCGCAAGTGGAGGGCCCAACGTCACCCGAAAACCCCTGCGGGGGCCGCCTGAACGGTTCGCCTGTCAGCGTACACGCTCAAACGCGGCTTCAGGAGGAGCAATACCTTTTCCAGGTTACCAAACGGTCCCGGATGAAGCCGTTGGTGTTGCGCTCCGGCATGATTTACGGCCGTGAGGTCCTGATGTGCGCTTTCGCACGGAAACTTTCGGGGAAGGATCTGTTGTGCGTCTGGAAGGCTCCGACCCCGATCCACGTTTTGTCGCTTGAGGACTTCAACGAGTGTTGCCGCGCCGCCATCGAGAATGGGTCGGCCCAAGGCGTCTATCCTCTGGGGGACGAGGCCCCGTTGACCCTGCAGGAATTCATGGATAAATGCTGCGATCAATGGAAAACCCCACGCGCTTGGCGACTTCCTTACTGGGTGATTTACGCCGGGGCGATCGGTTGCGAGCTGATGGCCTCCGCTCTGGCGACGAAATCATTTCTGACAGGCGATTTCGTCAAGCTGGGACGGGTTCCGTATTGCTGCGACACAAAGCGCATGAGACGCGAGCTTGTGAAGACGTTGAAATACAGGACGGTGGATGAGGGAATCTCGACGGTATAAGGGCCCTGGGTTTTAAAGCGCGCGTGGGAACTCGACGATCCTCGCCATCGCGCTCCTGAACGACAACGATGACGTGAACAGGTTATTTCAGGGACGGGAATCGGGAAATACTTCTATACCTTCGACCATTTAGGCTCCATCCGCGAAATGGTGGCTTCCGACGGCGTTTCTATGCGCACCAAGTATGATTACGACCTCGGTGCGGCGCCGGCTTCACGGTTGGCTTGGGATGATTTCGGGGAATGCATTGCGAGAGCAAAGAGCAGTTATGATATATGCATTACGGAGGGATCGGAAGTTAAGGATTGGAGTATGAAAGGAAGTGCACGATGAAAAATCCGAGTATTACTATCGCAGGTTTTATGGCGTTAATCTGTGCCGGGATACTAATACTAAGTGATTCTGGTTTATGGGCGCAAGATGGACGGCGGAGCCCCACTGTTACGAGTAGAACGGTTCAGGAAACCGAATTTAATGTGTTTCGCACAAAAGAATTATCGCGTTCGCGGAATGTCGACATAGAGTTTTCGTATCCGAAAGCATGGATCGCCGGAAAGCTCGATGATATTGACCAAAACACATATGCATTAACATTCAGGGGCTCCGAAAAAAAGAGCAGGCATTGGTTAACATTTGTTTGTGCGGAATGTCCTGTCTTGAATGGAAAAGCTTGGCCGAAAGAAGAAACGGAACATCCAAATGACGCGAGCAGTAATATGAAAGATGGAGAAAAAGTTATTAGTACGAAGTTAATTGATCTCAAAGGTGTTCGGGCAAAAGCTGTTGAGAAAATATATCCATGCGTTACTGCGAATAAGAAAATCCTAATAGCTGAGAATGCATTAACGTTCTGGGATGGCCCATATTCGATAAACATAACATTAACGGCAACCGGATTGTCCGGAGAAAAAGAATTGATTGTTTACATGGATTCTCTAAAACCGGTTTTTCAAAAATTAATTCATTCAATTGAGATTTCTGATATTGCGCAGTATGAGCCGATTACGAAAATAGAACTTGCCTATAGTTTGCACAAAAGCACGATAAGAGTAGTATCCACAGTATTGCTTGTACTTGTATTAGTGCCGCTCGGAATACGCTGTTTATTTAGTTGGTTAAATGATAAGAAAACAGGGTCTTAAGATCTTTGTAATGCGGCCGACCGGTTGATCAGGGGTTTCGCGTGGCTCGCCCATGAAGAAGCAAGTGGATCGTCTTTTTTGCCGAATTCGCGGAAGAATCGGACGGACGAAGTCGGGTGGCGCGAGGGCGGAGAGAGTGCCGTGATACGACAGGCCCCGACTTCACTTCGAAGGACCTATTCGTAAAATCAGAAAAGACCCAGAGGCGTTATAAGCTCTTGCCGACGACGCGGTATTTCTTGACGATTTTGGCCCCCATGGCCTCGATGCCGTTGTTGATGGCCGGGTTGTCTTCCAATGTCCACGAAAGCTCCCCGCCGATCACCCCGCGTTTTCGTCCGGCCTTCAATATCTCCGCGTAAAGCATGACGTCCAGGCCCTTACCGCGGTATTCGGGAAGGATGCCCATGGCCATCAGGCGGCAGTCCTTCACCTTGGGCATGTGCCAGAGGAATTTGAAAAGCGCGAAGGGGTCCGACCACTTGAAGAGCTCGCCGTCCAGCTTTTTCAGGACGGAATTGACGTCAGGCGCCACCAGGGTGAACCCGATGGCCTTACCGTCCACCAAGGCCAGGTGCACCATGTCGTGCCAAATGATGGGTTTCAACTTGCCGACCTGGTACCGG
>CAZSKE010000106.1:0-7419 GCA_964607325.1 uncultured bacterium
ACGACCATTTCATGGCGGGCCTGGATCTCTCGGCCTACGACTTGATCGTGTCGGGCTCCTCCGCTTGCGCCAAATGGGTCCGCAACCCCCGCCACGTTCCCCATGTTTGCTACTGCCACACCCCGATGCGGTATGTGTGGGACCTCTTCGACGATTATTTCGGGCCGGGGCGCGCGTCCTGGCCGGTGCGTTGCGTGGCCCGCGCTTTTCGGGGCCGTCTCCAACGGCAGGACCTGATGTCCAACGAGGGGGTCACGCACTTCCTGGCGAACTCCACCTTCGTGCGGGAGCGTATCCAAAGGTTGTACGGACGGGAATCCGAGGTTCTGCATCCCCCGATCGACGTGGGGCGTTTCCGGCCCTCCGCCCGGAAAGGGGAACACTTCCTCGTGTTGTCGGCCTTGGTGCCGTACAAGCGGGTGGACCTGGCGGTCTTGGCTTGTTCCCGGAGGGGTTGGAACTTGGTGGTGGCGGGTGACGGGCCGGAACGCCGTCGGTTGGAAAAAATGGCCGGGCCCACGGTGAGGTTCACGGGTCCCGCCGATGATGATCAAGCCGGGAAACTCCTGGCGGAGGCCAAGGCCCTGCTTTTCCCCGGGCTGGAGGACTTCGGCATGGTGCCTGTCGAGGCGCTCGCCAGCGGGACGCCGGTGGTGGCGTACGGGCGTGGCGGTGTCTTGGACAGCCTGGAGGACGGCGTGACGGGAACTTTTTTCTACGATCAAACTGTGAAGTCGCTGGAAGCGGCCATGGATCGCTTGGATCGCCTGCCACCGCTGGATCCCGCCGCGCTTCTTCAAAGGGCCCTGCCGTTCTCCAAGGAAAGCTTCCGGTTGAAGGCCCTGGGTTTCTTCCGGAGGTTGTACAATCGACCCGCGGAAACCGAGTGGGACCCGAACGCATGATTTCGATCACCAACCTCTTTTTATACGCCAGCGTCGTTTCGGACGTCGTGTTGACCACGCTGGCGTTCTTCGCCGCGTATTGGATCCGCTTTCGCTCCGGCCTCATCCCGGTGGAATTCACGGTTCCCCTGGAACGCCATTTCACGTACCTGGCGGGGCTACTGCCGGCCTACCTGCTGTCCTACAAGTACGCGGGCCTTTACCGGGTTCGTCGCGGCGTGTCTGGCGCCGATGAGTTGTCGCGAATCGTGCCCGCTGTTTTGGTGGCTTCCGTGCTGGTGGCCGCCGGCACGCTGTTGATCCGCGAGTTCGAGTTTTCCCGTCTGGTCATCCTCTTCACGGCGGTCCTGGCGGCCCTCGCCACATGGTTCGCCCGCCGTTTGTTGAGGCGCCTGCAGATCCGCCTGCGCCGTTCGGGGGTCCTGGCGCTGACCCGGGTCCTGGTGGTGGGCACCGGGGAAGCCGCCCGAAGCATGATCCGTCGCCTCAAGGAAAATCCCGGCGCGGGCTACCAAGTGGTGGGAGTGGTGGCCGAGGGGAAAGGGCGTTCGGAGGTCGAAGGGGTCCGGGTCGTGGGGGAACTGGACAGGTTCTCGGAAGCCCTCAAGCGCGCCAAGGTGCACGAGGTGCTGTTCGCCCTCCCGGCCACGGCCCATTCCAAGCTCATCCCGCTTCTGGTGTCCTTGCAGGACACGTCGGTCAAGTACCGCATCGTTTCGGACCTGTTCGGCCTGATCACCGATCCCCTGGAGGCCGACGAATTGCTGGGGGTGCCCGTTTTCGAGATGAAGGAAGCCCCCCTGAACCTCTGGTACAACCGGGCCCTCAAGCGTTTGTTCGACGTGGTGGTGGCTTTCTTCGGGATTCTAGTGGCGCTTCCGATTTTTCTCGTTTGCGCTCTGGGCGTGCGGCTTTCCTCGCCGGGGCCCGTTCTTTTCAAGCAGAAACGCGTGGGGCGTGACGGGAAGCAGTTCAACATCTACAAGTTCCGATCCATGCGCGCGGGCTCGGAAACCGCCGAATTCACCCAGGCCGACGACCCGCGCCGGACGGCTTTCGGGAAATTCCTGCGCCGCTCGAGCCTGGACGAACTGCCGCAACTGTACAACGTCCTTCAGGGCCGGATGAGCCTGGTGGGACCCCGCCCCGAGGTGCCCGCGCTGGTGGAGAAATTCAAGAAAACCGTGCCGCGGTACTTCGAACGGCACCAGGTGAAGGCGGGTATCACGGGTTGGGCCCAGGTGCACGGATTGCGCGGCAACACGTCGCTCGAGGAGCGCGTGAAGTACGATATCTTCTACATCGAGAACTGGAGTCTTTGGCTCGACGTGACGATTTTGGTCCGCACGGTACTCGACATCCTGGAACATCGCCACGCGTACTGAGGCCGGAACCGCAGAGAACACAGAGTGCGGAAAGTATATGTGATTAAGGCTTGAGCCAGAGACTACGTCACGGTTCAGGGCATGTGCTAGCCCTGTAGCGTGATGCCGAAGGCATCTCTGCTACAGGGTTCTCTGTGGTTAGATAGCGGATAGAAAGGCGGTTTTATGCGGGTTCTTGTGACTGGCGGCGCGGGGTTCATCGGCTCGCACATCGTGGACGCCTTCGTGGAGGCGGGGCACGACGTGACGGTCGTGGACAACCTGTCCTCGGGCAGGCGAGAGAACGTGAACCCCAAGGCTCGGTTCCTCGAGATGGACGTGATGGACCCGAAACTGGCCTCCGTGTTGAAGGACGGCCGCGTCGAGGCCGTGGTCCACGAGGCCGCCCAGATCAGCGTGAAGGCCTCCTTGGACGACCCGGCGTTCGACGTGAAACAGAACGTGGAAGCGTCCGTGTTGCTCCTGAACCATTGCCGCTTGGCGGGCGTGAAAAGATTCCTGTTCGCCTCCTCGGGCGGCGCCATGTACGGCGAGGCCGAGGAGGGTCCGTTTCCGGAGGAAACGCGGCCACGGCCCTTTTCGGTGTACGGTGTGGACAAGTACGCCGTGGAACTCTACGCGGACGTGTTCGCGCAGAACTTCGGCCTCGAAACGGTGATGTTGCGTTACGCCAACGTGTACGGTCCCCGGCAGGATCCCTACGGGGAGGGGGGCGTGGTGGCTATCTTTTCGGAAGCCATGCTGAAAGGCCGCGATTTCCGTATCTACGGGGACGGGAATAACCTGAGGGACTATGTCTTCGTGAGGGACGTGGCGGCGGCGAACCTCTTGGCCCTCACCTACCCTGAAAGCGACGCCTTCAACATTGGGACCGGTGTCGGCACCACGGTCAACGAGCTTTTCGCCCATTTATCGCGATTGACGGGTTTCACGCGGCCTGCCGAGCATGTTCCGCCCCGGCTGGGCGATCTGAAGAAAAGCGTGCTCGATCCGTCCAAAGCGGGGAAGCTCCTTGGCTGGAAGCCGTCCTTCTCTCTTGAACGGGGCCTGGCGGAGACGGTCGAGTACTTCAGAAAGAAATAAGTGATTCGGGACTCCGCGCGAGGACGTTTTTGGTTTTCTTGGGGCGGATTATTGAATAAACTCTTCATTCCGAATTTCGAATTTCGCGTTTATTTCCGGGAGTTGAGATGAAGGCCATCATCCTCGTCGGCGGCTTGGGCACGCGCCTTCGCCCCTTGACCGACCACCTGCCCAAGAACATCGTGCCCCTGTGCGGCGTGCCCTTCCTCACCTACCAGATCGAGATGCTCAAGAAGGCTGGAGTGCGGGACGTGACCTTCTCCATGGGTTACCGCCCCGCGCAGATCCGCAAGGTGTACGGCGACGGCCGACGGCACGGCATCCGCCTTCATTACGTGGTGGAGAAGTCGCCGCTGGGCACGGCCGGCGCCATGAAAAACGCCGAAAAGTGGGTCAAGGACGACACCACGGTGGTGTTGAACGGGGACATCCTCACCAACCTCGATCTTTCCGCCATGATCCTTTTTCACCGGCGACTCAAGTCCGTCGCGACCCTGGGACTCGTGGCCGTGGAGGACCCCTCGCCTTTCGGCCTCGTGCTCCTCGATTCGCGGAACCGCGTGACGAAATTCCTCGAGAAACCCAAGCCTGAGGAGGCGGTGGCCAACACCATCAACGGGGGCGTGTATATCTTCGAGCCCGAGGTGTTCGACGCCATCCCCGCCGGCGTCCCGTATTCGGCTGAGCGCGCGTTGTTCCCCCAACTGCTCCAGACGCGGACTCCGTTCCACGGATTCGTCCAGAAGTGCTACTGGCAGGACATCGGAACTCCGGAAAAATACCTGTCCAGCCAGTGGGATGTCCTCAAGGGCGCCTTCCGCATTCCCCTGAAACTGAGGAAAGGCCCGCGGGGATCGTTCCTGGGGAAGGGCGTCCGCCTGGCGCGCGGGGCCAAGATCCTGGGCCCTTCGCTTCTGCAGGACGGTTGCGCGCTGGAAGAGGGCGCGATCGTCGGCCCCTGCGCGGTCCTCGGGCCGAAATGCCGCGTGGGGCGGAACGCCGTGGTGTCCCAAAGCGTTCTTTGGGAAGGCGTCCGGGTGGGGAAAGGCGTGAGGTTGGAACGGATTTTGGCGGGTCGCCGCTGTCGGATCGGGAACTCCACCCCGTTGGCGCCCGGAACGGTGCTGGCGGACGACACGAAAATTTAAACGCGGGGAGATCGTCGGAGGTCATCCCGAACGCCTCGCCGCTCAGGTGAGAGTCGTGAATCCTTTTGACGGGTGAAACATGGAGCCGATCAAATTCGGGACGGACGGGTGGCGCGCCAAGATCGCGGACACCTACACCCACGCCAACGTGCGGCGGGCCGCTTTCGCCTTGGCGGAGGTTTTGAAGGCGCGAAAACCCTCTTGCCGCGTTTGTGTGGGGTACGACCCGAGGTTTGGGTCCGAGCGTTTCGCGGACACGGCCGCCCGGGTCCTGATCTCCCGGGGGCACGAGGCTGTTCTTTCCAACCAGATGCTCCCCACGCCGGCCCTTTCGCTGGCCTTGGGCAAGTGGAAAGCCGACGCCGGGGTCATGATCACGGCCAGCCACAACTCGGGCGAATACAACGGTTTTAAAATCAAGCTTCCTCCCGGCGTGTCCGCGCCCAACGAGTTCACTCGCGAGGTGGAATCCTCCCTGCCCGGGGAAACCGACGAGCCGTTGGGCGTTTCCGCCCCGCGTCAGGCGGATTTCCTTTCCTATTATCTTTCGGTCCTGAAGAAACGTGTGGACGTGAAGGCCATCCGCAAGGCGGGTTTTCGCCTGGTGGCCGACCCCATGCATGGGGCGGCGTCCAATCATCTGGAGAGTCTTCTGGCCGGAGGCCGGACGAAGGTTCTCACCATCGCCGCGAACCGGGACGCTTTTTTCGGCGGGCGGCATCCAGAGCCCATCGACCGGTTCCTGTCGCCCCTCAAGAAGGCGGTGCGACAAAACCGGGCCGACGCGGGATTGGCCACCGACGGTGACGCCGATCGGATCGGCCTCGTGGATGAAAAAGGCGCTTACGTGGACGTGCACAAGATCCACGCGCTTTTGCTGAGCCATTTGGCGCGCCACCGTGGTATGCGGGGGTCCGTGGTGCGGACCGTGTCGGGAACGCTCATGGTGGATCGCATGGCGAAGGCCTTCTCCCTGCCGCTGAGGGTGACTCCCATCGGCTTCAAGTACATCGGCGCCGTCATGCTCCAGGAGGACGCCCTCCTGGGGGTCGAGGAATCCGGCGGAATGGCGGTGAAGGGGCATTTGGCCGAGCGTGACGGCCTTTTCCTGGGGCTCTTGATCCTGGAAGCCTTGGCGGCCCAAGGCTTATCCGTCACGAAGGCCGTGGCGCGCCTGCAAAAGGAGTTCGGGCCGTATTATTCCGATCGATCGGACCTGGAGGGCGTCCCCTCCGAGTTGCAGGCGAAAGTGCTCGGCGGATGGAAGTCCGCTCCCCCGGAACGCGCCGCGGGGATGAAGGTGACGGGCGTGGACACCCTGGACGGGGTCAAATTGCTCCTCGACAACGGATGGCTTCTGGTCCGGGCCTCCGGCACCGAGCCGCTCCTCCGGTTGTACGCGGAAGCCGATTCGCCCCGGAAGGTGAGGGCCCTGCTGAAGTTCGCGGGGGATTACGTTCAAAGGACGCGGTCGGGGGCCCAGGGCTGATTTGCGCGGCGGAATGAGATACTTGGCGAGGCGAGGGGCCTTTCCGAGGGGTTTCGACGTTGACGGCCCAGGACCCCTACCCTAAAATCAGGACGACTGTTAACTCTGCTTGGGAGTTCCCGCACTTGATCCCGCTCTTGAAGCGCGCCTTTCGCGTATTTCCACTTCTTTTGCTGGCTGTCCCCGCTTTCGCGGTACAGGACAGTCGGTACTTCACGGACAAAGGCAACGTGTACCTGAAGGAAAACAAGCCCGAGACGGCCGTGAAGTATTTCCTGGAGGCCATCGAGCTGGATCCTTTTAACGCCGAGGCCCGCAACAACCTGGGCCAGGTTTACGCGCGCAAGAACATGATGGATGAGGCGGAGGCACAGCTTCAAAAGGCGATCGAAATCCGGCCGGGATACACCGAAGCGCTCTCGAACCTCTCGTACGTCCACCTTCAAAGACTGGATTACAAGAAATCCGAGAAGTACGCGCGGATGGCCCTTCGCGCGAATCCCCATTACGCGCCGGCAAGATACAACCTGGGTCTGACCTATCTTCAAAAGGGGCGCCCGCGCCAGGCGCTTCCCGAGCTCCAAGCGGCCTTGGCGGGGTTGCCGCCGGATTCCGAGGTCAGCCAACGGGTGGGCGACGCGTACGCGGCTTTGAAGCGGCCCGAGGAGGCTTTGGCGTACTATCGTCAAGCCGCTCGGATTGACCCGTCCTCTCCGGGGTTGCAAGCCAAGATCGGCAACATCTATTCGGACCACGGGCAGGCCGAGAAGGCCTTGGAACGCTACAAGATGGCGACGGTCCTGGACTCCGGGGACATCCCGGCCCATTACCGTCTCGCGAACCACTACAAGGAGATTCGAAACTGGAAAAACGCGCGAGCCGAGTACCTGATGATCCTCGCCGCCGATGAGCGCCAAGCCACCGCCCACAAGGAGTTGGCCATTCTCTATGAGCGCGAGGAATTGAGCGGGTCGGCCATCTACCACTGGGACAAGTATTTGAAACTGAACCCGGACGACGAGGCCGCCAAGAAGCGCTTGGCGGAGGTCCGGAAACCGCTTTTGTCCAAGAAGGAAGCCGAATACCAGACCCTGTTTGATCAACGCTTGGAAAGCCAGAAAATCCAGGAAGCCAAGGAAGCGAAGGGGAAGGCGACCCCCGGGGTCGGTGTCTCGGGGTCCGAAGTCGCCGATAACGATGAGTCCAACACCTCGGGGTTCGCCCCGCCTCTCCCCGACCCTTCGCCCGCGCCCGGAAAATCGAAGGACAAGAAAAACAAGAAGGACGCGGGGAAGAGCGACAAGGAAATCAAGGCCCCCCCCGTCGGGGCCGCCACCCCCTCCAGTCCGGCCCTGCCCGCTTTGCCCCAGTAACCCCCGGTTCGTCTCAAGCGCGGAGGGTTTCATCCG
>CAZSKE010000107.1:0-7312 GCA_964607325.1 uncultured bacterium
CCCAGCTTCAGACGGGCAACAACACCGACATCGCCATCTCGGGCGAGGGCTTCCTGGTCGCGCAGAAGGGCGCGCAGGCCTTCTACACCCGCGCCGGGAATCTCACGTTCGACGGCGAGGGCTATTTGGTGGACGCCAACGGCGGATTGATCCAGGGCTTCCAAGCCGGAGTGGCTTACACGGCCCGGACGATCAACAACAATTCCTCCGCCGGGGCTGTGCCCGCGCAGGTGACCGACGCTTCCATGGTGTTGGACACCTCCAATACCGGGGCCATTTCCTCGATCCAGATCCGGACCGGGATGACGATTCCCCCCAGGGCCACCACGGCTCTGGAGTTCAGCGGGAACCTGGATTCCTTCTGCCCGGCCTGGAACGGCGGCGATCTCGGGACGGTGGCCGCTCCCTTGTTGCCTCTCCAAGGCGACCCGGCGATGGTCAACTTCGACGCGACTGAGTTCACCACGGCGAATCCGGAACCGCAAGCCGACGGGACCAACAAGCTGAACCAGCAAGCCAACCTGAACTTCAACGGGTTCGCGAACCCAGCCATCGTCAATCCGGTCGATCTGAACACCGCGCGGAACAACGCGAGCTACGTCTGGAACCTCCCCCAGACCGACTCCAACCGCCCGAGCGCCACGATCGTCCAGACGGTGTACGATTCGCTGGGCAACCCCCGCGAAATCACCTTCCTGTTCTATCAGGTGATGGACATGAGCCAGACCGGGCCGAACCCCATGCCGGGGCCGAGCCAGGCGGCTTACGCTTGGTACGCTTTCGAGACGACCGGCGGGGTGGCCCCGTACACGGGTCCGACGGTTGCGGGAGCCAATCCTCCCCTGGTCCCCAATTTGCTGGGCGGGTCCGGAGTCGTCGAGGGTTTCGTGCCGAACAACCCGGTGCCGAACGGATACAACCGTGGCCGGTTGGACGCCTCGGGAGCCCCCAACGTGTACTACGGAAACCTGCTGTACTTCAACACGGACGGCTCGCTGGCTACCAGCGGCGGCGTGCTTGGGACGGCGGCCGCGGCGAACGACGTGGCGCTCACCAATGAGTTGCCTCGCGTTTACCTCGCCGCGACGAACCCGAGCCCGGTGGGCACGGGGCCCGTGTCGCCCATCCCGACGGTCGGCGCCGAGATCATGGCGATCGACCTGAATTTCGGGACCGCGGGGGCCTTGGGTGTCGCGCGACGCGATGGCTTGTACAGCGACGCCGCCGGTTCCATGCAGGTCATCAACGGCGTGAACACCTACGTGGCCAACCAGAGCGCGTATGTTCGCTCCCAGGACGGTTACCAGGAAGGCACCCTGCAGGATTTGTCGTTCGACGGCGCGGGTGTCATCCAGGGCCAGTTCTCCAACGGAAAGACGATCGCCTTGGGCCAGGTGGTTTTGGCCCGGATCGACAATCCCGAGGGCCTCAACAAGGTGGGGAACAACTACTACACCTCTTCGGCCAACTCCGGATCGGTGTTCGTGGGGCTGGCTGGGCAGAACAGCTTGGGAACGATCCAGGGGTATTCCCTGGAAGGCTCCAACGTGGATCTCACGGTGGAACTCACCAACCTGATCATCGCCCAGCGCGGGTTCGAATCGAACGCGCGTTCCATCTCCACTACCAACGAGACGCTCAACACCATCGTGAATCTGGGACGATAAGACGAAAGCCTCCCCCTCGGGGGGCGTAGACGGAGGGGGCGGCGCCGCGTTCGGCGCCGCCCCTTTTTTTTACCGCGGTCGGCCCGGAACGCGCGCGGTGGTAGAATAAGCATAAATCCCGATCGGCGGTGAGGCATGATCCAGGTCACTCGGCTCAATGGTGAGGAAGTGTACGTGAACGCTGACCTGATCCTTTTCCTGGAAAAGTCCCCGGACACCGTCATCACGCTCGAGAGCGGCAAGAAAATCATGGTCCAGGACGACATCCCGAACATCATCGAGAAAATCGTGAAGTTCAAGAGCCGGTGCCTGCCTTTTGTGGCCGATCGTCCGTCCTCCGGGGGCGGAGAAGGGTGAGGGGCTCATGTCCATTGATCTGACCTTCGCGACGCGGGCGAGATCGCTTTCCGCCCCCGAATCACTTTCCGCTTTGACGTCCCTCCGGCGGTTGCCGGAAGAGGAGACGTTGCCGAAGGATCAGGTCAAGACGGCCGTTCAAGGCTCCGAATCCCGGTCGCCGGCCCCCGATCCCGCGCCCCTTTTGAGGAGATTCACGCCGGCCAAGCCGGTGTTGCAGGAAGCCCTGCAATTGAACGCCTCCCTCAAGAGCCGCCTGGAACCTTTCCGCGATCCCAGTCGGTTTGGCGCCCCCGTTCCTCCCCAGCCTCATTTCTCGGGCCGGGTTTCCCCTCCGTCCGTCGACGACACCGCGCCGGGGAAAAGCGCGAACGTGAAGGTCGCCGAGCCCGTTTCCCCTTCGTTGACATCGTTACCATCCGCCACCCCGGAATCGGTCCCGGGCCTGGCGGGCGCGAGAAATCCGGATCCGGCGCGGGCTTCAACAGTCGGCGAGAGTGGTTTCGTCGAAAGAACGCCCCTTCGGACGATCGAGACGCCCGCGGCTTTGGCTTCGGCGGATGTTTTTATTGAATCGAGACCGAACGTCGGGTCGGAGGAAATCCAAGCCCCGCGGACCCCTTCCGGGGTCGATCGCGCGGACCGTGAGCTCGCGATCCCCGCCGAAGGAAGCGCCCGGGTCGAGACGGTGAAACCGGCGTTCCTCCCGAAAACCCCCGACGTGGTTCCAGGTACGCCGGTGGAAATTCGAACGGTTCCCATGGCGGAACCGGCGTTTTCGGGGAAGAGCCCCGTGGAACCTTCCGCGCCCGCTGAGGATCTTGTTGTTTCCCAGGCGCCTTCCGAGACCCGGCGGATCGAACAAGGGGTGAGGACGATCGAGGAACGCGTGCCACCGGCCGTCGTTCCCCCTCCGCCTCGCGCGCCCGAGGTTCCGCTTCCTCCCGCGAGAATCGACGAGCCGGTTTCCGTCAAACCCGTCCAGCCCCCGGAGGGGATTGTTTCATCCGATGTGACGGGACCGCCGCCACGGCGAGGGGCCCGCGAAGTCCCGCCGACCGCGTTGAGGGAATCCTTCTCCGCTCCTGTCACGGAAACGCCGGACAAGCCTGGCCGACAAGCGGTCAAGCGCGATGAACGTGAGGTTCTGCCGCCGGTCTTTTCAAAAACGGATACCCCGATGGAAGCCCGGGAAGAGCCGCGGACACGACCGGCCGCCACCGGGATCGTTCCCCGGGAACAACCCCCGGTCGAGGTCGTTTCACGAGGCGGGGAGACCCGTCCTGGGCCCCTATTGCCGGCCGACGTGGAAACCGTTGGGTCGAAGACGGACGAGCCCGAGGGCCTTCGCCCCCGGAGGACGGCTTATGGGGAACTGAACAACCGGATTCCGGATCCCAAGGATTTTCCCACGCTCGATTATCAGCCGCTTCCCGTGGCCGTTCCCTACACCCTGAGGACCGAGCCTCCGATCCAACTGGGGCCCGAGGCGCCCCCGGCCAAGGTGGCGGTGGAGCGGGCTCCCCGTGTGACACCCATGACGGCCCCGCCGCCTGTGGGTGTGGTGGAGGATCGGGATGAATTGGGCTCTCGTTATCCCTATGGACAAGGCGTCATGATCCTGGGCGACAGCGACCGGCTTTACAGAACGTTCGAGAAATTCACGGCTCAAATCGGCAAGGAGCGGATTCGTTTGCTGGAGGAGTTCCCGATCACCCCGACGGTGGTTCCTTTGCCGGCTCCTAGTTTTACAGCCCTTCCGGAAGCCACCCGTCCAAGGGTGGAAGGCCTGGAAACGGTTGCAGGAACGCAAATAAGCAGGGATAATACGGGGAAAGTGGATGTTTTGCCCGAGCGCCCCAAGGAAAAGCCTTACGAGAACGAGGAAATTTCCCGCGTTCTGACGGTCCAAAGGGAGGTGGAACGCCTTCCCGAGGAGACTTATCAAGTGGTTCCCGAGCGGCCCGCGGAACGGCTCGCGGCCACGGCCCAAAGGGTCCGCGCCGCCGTGACGCCCCCGGTAACCTTGTTGGATTTCGTGCTCTGAAATCATGAAGGAGTCGAACATGAATATCTTGAATAGGTTTTTAATGGCGGCGGTATTTTTTGTGGCCGGGACCGCTTGCGCGGCCCCGAATGATTCGTTCGAATCGGGATTGACGAACTGGTCGGTCGTGGGTGTGGCCACTCCTGGACCCACTTTCACCACCAGCGGTGTCGTCGGCATTATCGCCCCGACCGACGGGGCGGCCATGGCCGTGTTCAATTGCGCCAACTGTGGGGACACGTCCTTCATCCACTACGACTTTTCGCCGGCCTTGACCGTGGGCATCAACGATTATGTGGCCCTCGACGTCTTCTCGGACGGGACCGACCGGAACCTGTACCTTCGGATGTCCGACGGGACCCAATGGGTCACTTTGGGCACCAACAACACCGCCCAATTCGAAGCCGGAACATGCGTGGAGGACGGGATCGTCGGGAACGGCCGGTGGGAGATCCTTTATTCGAAAGCCGCCGACGGCGTGGCGGGCGTCACCTTGACGACCATCACCCAGGTGGAAGTCATCATTCCTGGAATTTCGTCCACCGCTTCCCTCTACTTGGACAATATCCGCGTGCTCACGGCTGGCGCGTCGGGCATTTGCTCGGGCGTGCCGACGCCCACGCCTGGAACCCCCACGACCCCCGGCACGCCCGGCACGCCCGGCACGCCCACGACTCCGACGACCGTTACGAGCCCCGTGGATTGCGGCACGTTCACCTGCACGCCCACCTCCACGACCACGCCCACCTTCACCGTGACCACGACAGCCACCTTGACGCCCACCCCCACGTTCACGCCGTTTCCGTTGGACACCTTCCCGAATCCGATCGACTTCCAGGAAATGGCGCCGGACAGCACGGGCAAGACGATTGATTTCCAGTGCCACGGCGGGGCCGGGGAAATCCCCTCCAATCTCTTCGGTTGCGTTAAGATCAACGGAGTGGAGCGGGGAACCACCCTGAAGATCTACACCATCTCCCTTTCCCACGTCCGGACCTTCACGGTGGATGACACCACGGCGGTCTTCCCGGCGCCCGACCGGAACGATTACGATCGTGGCCTCCCGAACAACGGCAATCCCGCCGTCGGGCAGATCGTTTGGGACGGAACCAACGAGAACCGGAACCCCGTGGCGGCGGGTCTTTACTTCTACACGTACGAAGGCGGGTCGACCGGTAAGGTGATCGGTAAGTTTGCCATTAAACGAGCGAGGAAGTAGCTTGAGAACACCCATCCGAACGCTTGTCGGTTTCGTCCTGGCCGCCTCCCTGGTTTCGGGAGCGGTCGCCAAAGAAAACGGGACGGGAGGCCGGGCGGCTTTTCTTGAAAATCTCGCCCATCGCCCGCGCGGTGGCTGTGGGGGAGTCCTACACGGCCCTTGGCGACGATATCGGCTCGATTTTTTACAATCCCGCCGGGCTCGCGAGCTGTCTCACCAGCGAATTCAACTTCACCTACTTGAAACTGTACGAGGGCGTGAACAACGAGTTCATCGCCTTCGCTTACCCGTTGGGGCCGTCGGTGCCCAAGCTGGGTGGCGTCGTGGCGGCAAGCGTGAATCTCATCCAGTTCGGCACCGAGGAACGGACGCTCAACGACGGAACCGTCCAAGGGACTTTTTCCTCGGGTGACAACCAATTCACCCTGGCTTACGCCCGGGAATTCGGATCGTACGTGCACGCGGGTTTGGCGGCCAAGGTGGTGCGCCAACAGATCGACACGGTCGCGGACAGCAAATTCTCCCTGGACGGCGGCGTGGTGGTTTTGCCCCCCTTCGACGGGATGCGTGTGGGCGTTTCATTCCGAAACCTGGCGGGAAAATCGCAGGGTTTCGACCTGCCCTTGGGGATCACGACAGGCATTTCCTACAGGCAATACGAGCTTTTCGGTTACCACGGGGATGGCGCCTTGACGGTGGAGGGCGATTTCGCGATAAAACCCATCGAAGACCGGACGGGCATGCGGGCGGGCTTGGAGTACAATTACAAATGGGTCGGGGCCAGGGCCACCCTCCGCGGGGGATATAAGTTCCTGGACACCGACGTGGACGGCGTGGGCCTGACGGTCGGGGGCGGTTTCGGGGTCGACGTGGGGGGGACCATCCTTTTCCTGGATTACGCCTTCGCGCCCAACGGGGATTTCGACGCGGCGCACCGCATTTCTTTGACGACTAAATTCTGAGTTGGGGATCCCTATTCCAGGGAAAACGGATCGAGGTTGATCGATGAATAGAAAAATCCTGGCGGGTCTATTATCGCTCTTGGTGTCGACTCCCTTGTACGCTGGATCGGTCGGCACCACTTCGGCCGATATCCTCAAGATCAACAACGGAGCCCGGCCCGCCGGCATGGGCGGCGCGTACACGGCCTTGGGCGACGATTCGTACTCGGTCAACTACAACCCCGCCGGTTTGGCGGGCGTCAAGGTGCCTCAGCTCATCCTCCTGCATTCGGACCACTTGGCCAACATCGCGTATGAGTACATGGTTTTCTCCTCTCCCTGGGGCGCCAAGCGCTCGTTGGGCCTCCACGTGAATTACAGGCACACCCCGCCCATCGACAACCGCAACAACCTGCCGGCGGTGAGCACCAGCGACGCGGTGGTCTCGCTTTCCGCCGCCCAACGCTTCGAGAAGTTCAACGTCGGGTTGACCTTCAAGTACATCCACAGCAGTCTGGACGTGGTGTCCGCCTCGGCCTTCGCGGGAGACCTGGGTTTCCAGTACACCGGATTGCCTTATCACTTCAAGGCCGGGTTGGCCGTGCAGAACCTGGGCACCGGCATGAAGTTCATCGAGCAGAAGGACCCGTTGCCCATGTTCATTCGCGGTGGATTGTGCTGGAACACCCAGCTCAAGGGCAAACGTCAGTTGAACCTGTCGGTGGATTTCTTCAAGCCCAGCGACCAGGCCCCCAAGATGGGTTTTGGCGGCGAGTGCTGGCTGTTTGAGAACCTGTTCGTGGTGCGCGCGGGGGCGAAGCGGGAGGGGATCATGAAAGATCCTGGCAACCTGTTCAACAACTACACCTTGGGCTTCACCTTGACACGCCCGGTCGGCGCCAACGACATCGCGCTGGATTTCGCCTTCAACCCGGCTTCTTACGATTTGACGACGGAAGACACGTATTTCGCCGCGTTGAACTTCAAGTTCAACCATCTCAAGGTATTTTGACCTGTCGTCTCATTGACAGGCGTCCCGTCGCTTGATAATTTAACGGCCCGCAAACGGCACCTTCGTGGG
>CAZSKE010000108.1:0-7232 GCA_964607325.1 uncultured bacterium
GGAGGCCTCCTCGGAGGTGCGAAACAACAACCCGCCGCAAGCCATGATGCGGCCCTGATCATCCTCCAGCACGACCGCCAAACCTGTGTGGGGTAAACCCGTGAGGTAACGAACCAGGTCCTTTTTCTCGTGGGGCAGGCGAAACCCGGCCGAATTCGTCTCGAACAACGACACGCAAGCTTCCAGATCCTTGGACTGGTAGGTGCGGGCTCGGAAATGAGGCGTGTCGGTCACCGCGTTATTATATCCTCTACACTCGGATCTGTTACTAGTCTTGCGCCCTGTCGTGAGGGCCATGATTCACGCTCGCGCCCCATTAAGAACGACCCATCCCGAGCCGCCCTCCCCCGAATTCCGTCTCATCCCTTGTCCCTCCCCTTGGCCTTGGAAGGATCCTCGGAGTCCCTCTCCTTTTGCTTCTCCATACGCGTCCGCGTGAGATTGAGAAGCCCGCCCGCCAGGAAAATCTCCTTTTCCCGTTGGGACAAGCCGTGCGTGACCTGGAAAGATTTGCCCGTCGAGATGTTCTTGACGGGGAAGGGGTGATCGGCCCGCGCGACGGTCGGCAGATCGGGAATCTCCAGGCGATCGCCTTGGCTCACGGCTTCGGCGTCGGCGGCCGTCACGAACACCATCGGAAGAATCCCGAAATTGACCAGGTTGGACCGATGAATGCGCGCGAACGAGCGCGCCAACACGCCTTTCACCCCCAGATACATGGGCGCCAACGCGGCGTGTTCCCGGCTGGAACCTTGGCCGTAGTTCTCCCCACCCACCACGAACCCTCCCCCCGCCTCCTTCGCGCGCTTGGCGAACGAGGGATCCACCGGGTGGAAAACATACTCGGAGATCGCGGGGATGTTGGACCTGAGCGGCAATACCTTGGTTCCCGCCGGCATGATGGCGTCGGTAGTGATATTGTCCCCCACCTTGAGCAGGACTTTTCCCTCCAGCTTGCCGCCTGGCGCTTCCTTCACCGGAAGAGGCTTGATGTTGGGACCGCGCAAAACCTCCACCTTCTTGGGATCCTTGGCGGGAGGCAGGATGCCTGAATCGTCCAGGGTGTATCTCCAGGGCGAGAAAAACCGAGGAGGTCTCCCCAACTCTCGCGGATCCGCGAGACGCCCCAGGAGCGCGGAAGCGACGCACACCTCGGGCGAGGCCAAGTACACCTTGGCGTCACGCGTGCCCGAACGGCCCTCGAAATTACGGTTGAAGCTTCGGACCGACACGCTTCCGGAGGGGGGCGCCTGCCCCATTCCGATGCACGGCCCGCAGGCTGACTCGAGAATCCGTACTCCCGCGGCGATCATGTCGGCGAGCGCGCCATTGGCGGCGATCATCCGGAAAACTTGTTTGGAACCCGGGGAGACCGTCATCGACACCGAGGGGTGGACGGTTTTTCCCTTGAGCATGCCGGCGACCGTCATGAGGTCCCGGTAGGATGAGTTGGTGCAGGATCCCACGCACACCTGTTGGATTGACACATCCTTGAGCTTTTTCACCTCGACAACACCGTCTGGAGTGTGAGGCTGGGCCACCAGAGGGACCAGCTTGGCGAGATCGATGACGACGGTCTCGTCATAGGCCGCGCCTGGATCCGCCGCGAGCGGCCGCCAATCCTTGCGTCGACCCTGGGCCTTCAGGAAGTCTTTCGTGTTCCCGTCCGAAGGGAACACCGAGGTGGTGGCGCCCAACTCCGCGCCCATGTTGGTGATCGTGGCTCGCTCGGGGACGCTCAAGAACGCCACCCCGGGACCGGAGTATTCGAGTATTTTCCCCACCCCTCCCTTCACCGTGAGGCGGCGTAGGAGTTCCAGGATCAGGTCCTTGGCCGAAACCCAGGGTTGAAGGCGGTTCTTCAATTCCACGCGCATGACCTTGGGGCAGGTGAGGTGGAAAGGCCCTCCCCCCATGGCCACGGCCACGTCCAAGCCCCCGGCTCCGATGGCGATCTGACCCAACCCCCCGCCCGTGGGCGTGTGCGAATCGGACCCCAGAAGAGTGGTTCCCGGCACCCCGAAACGCTCCAGGAACACCTGGTGGCAAATGCCGTTGCCCGGCCGGGAGAAGTGGACGCCGTACTTGGCGGCGACGCTCTGCAAGTAAAGATGGTCGTCGGCGTTCTCAAAACCCGTCTGCAACATGTTGTGGTCCACGAAGGAGACCGACAGGTCCGTGGCGACCTTCGGAAGCCCGATGGCCTCGAACTGGAGGTAGGCCATCGTGCCGGTGGCGTCCTGGGTGAGCGTCTGGTCGATCTTGATGCCGATTTCGGTCCCGGACTCCAGCTTTCCGGAAACCAAGTGGGACGCGAGTATCTTATGAACAAGGTTCATGGGTTTGGGTTGTTCCTTGGGTTGTTCCACAGGGCGACCTCCTTCAAGAGGCGCAGGCGAAAGGGGATTCGACGAGAAGACTGGAAACGGAACCGTATTATCCGGTGTTGGATAGGGCTTTGCAACCCAAGGAAATGACGGAGGGCACACGATAAACCATGGTGATTGGCCGATCATAAACCTAACGGGAACATTCACCTTAAAAAGTTCAGCGGACCACCACCAGCTTATAAATGGATCGTCCCCCTCCGGCCTCGAACGCCACGAAATACACGCCATCGGATAAGGGAGCTCCCTTCACGTCGGTGAGGGGAATCTCCCATTCCACCCACCCGGATGCGGCCGCGGAAAGAATGTGGCGCGCCACGCGACGGCTGGCCGTGGTGTAGATCGAAAGGACGGGCGGGTCTCCCCGTTTCACGTACCCGCGGAAACGCACCTGATCCCCTGCCTTGATCGGATGGGGATAGAATCCGCCGGGAGGCATTTCCGTGGAACCGGGCGTCGGGATCGGCGCGTTCGGAGTTGGCGTGGATGACGCGGATGGCGTCGAGGAATGCGTCGGAGTGGGGGTGTTCGTAAAGGAAACCGTGGAAGAGGGGGTCCTTGTGGGACTCGACGTGAAGGTGTCCGTCCAGACGGGAGAGTGCGTCGGAGTGGGGGTGTTCGTAAAGGAAACCGTGGAAGAGGGGGTCTCTGTGGGACTCGACGTGAAGGTATCCGTCCAGACGGGAGAGTGCGTCGCCGTCGGAGTCGGGGATTCGGTGAAGGTCCAGGTAGTTTCGGAGGTCCAGGTGTCCGTGAAGGTCAAGGTGGCGGTGCGGGTGGGTGTCGGGGTCGACGACGTGCAAGGAGACTGCGGGGTGGGAGAAGGCGGCCACGGAGCCGACGGAAGACAGTTCAAGGCGATTTTTTTGACCGTCGTTCCCGTCGCCACATACGCGTAAACGCCGTCGGTGGCGATGTTGGCCCTTCCGGCCACACCCGCTTGGCACGAGAAAAACATCTCGAAAGCGCCATCATATCCGAACAGTTCCCCTGGCCCGCCCGACAGGACCAACCGGTTCCCCGCCGGGTTCATCGCCATGACCGTGGGAAAAACCAGATCGCCGACGCCGATCGGCTCCACAAAGTTGTAGGAGAACGATCCCGGGGCGGTCTCCTGATATTTCACCAGTCGCGCGTCCTCCACGGCGTACAGGACGGAGCCTTCGACCCACACCCCGGTCACCTGGCCGGGCGACGGGTTGCCCGAAAGCGCCAGGCTCACCGGGGCGTCATAGGCGGGGGGCAAGCAAAAAGCCTTGCGGTGGAAGTATTGCGGGCGTTTTCCCATGGACGACGCGTAGATATCCCCATCCTCGTCCACGAAAACGCCGCGTCCATACGCGCCCAGGGAAACGGACGCCAGGGTCGTTCCCATGTCCGGGTCCACCACTAGGACCCTTTGCCCGTTGTCCTCCACCAAATATAAATACTGATCGGGCCCCCAGATGATTCCAATCGGCCGGTTGAACTGCCCGGGGGATCCGAAGCTATCCAGATACACTCCTTCCGCGTCGAACCGATCCACCACGTTCCGAGAGCTATCCGCCGCGTACACTCGCCTGTCGTATGGGTTCACGGCCACTCCCCCCCAGTTGGCGACAGGCGTCGTCGTGCCAACGGGAAGGGTTAAGGGGGTCTGTTGCGCGCAGCATCCCGGAGTGGGGGTCAGGCTCGCGGTCGGGGTGGGGATGGGGTTCGCGAATGGGTCGAGGTAAACCGTGACACGGCTCCAGGTCAGGTCCCCCACGTACAGGTTCCCGTCATCGTCGAACACGGCGGAATAGTTCTGTCCCCCGAAATCGCCCAGGCGGGTCACCGGGAAATCGCCCGACGCGGGATTCCGGAAAACGACTGGAAAACGGGACGCCAAGTAGGGGTTCATTCCCGCCACCATGAATTCATCGTTCGAAGTGAAGGCCGGCTGCCAGGGGCCGCAGACGGTCATGTCCGGATCGGTGGGACTCGCGCAACCCCATTGACCCGTGGTGAAATCGCCGTTTCGCCCGTATACCTCGGAGGCGGGAACCCCGAAAAGCGGCGTGGCGCCGTTGTTCACGAGACCCGTCGCGTCATAGCGGAAGAAACGCCAGTTGCCGGCGGTTTCAAGGGCCGAATCCGACACGTACAAGTTTCCCGCGTGATCCAACCCGATCGCTCCGGGATTGCACAGGTTCGAGGCGCTCGGCGTCCCGGAGGGCGCGTTGCACATGTCGCTGGCGACATTAGGCTGTCCCAGAATGATGTCCACCACGGGGGCGGTGAGGGGATTCCGCACCCGCAGGACCCGGCTGTTCAAACGGTCCGAGATCCAAAGATGCGACGCGTCCGGCTCCGGGGCGACACCGTCCACCCATTCCCAGCTCACCGTTCCGCCGCCTAAGACGGGCAGGGGCGGCCCCCACGCGATCAAGGACGACTGATTGTCCGTCAGAGGAAGTTCGTACACGACGATACTAGCGGGTCTTCCGCGGCTCACATACAGATGCGAAACGGGGGAGGCTTTATCCACGGCCATTCGTGATGTTTCCGGGTGCCCCTCGAAAAGAGGGTCCGAGGGTCGGCTGAAACCCGTCCTTCCGTCGGGTGGCTGGCCATTGAACAATCCCGCGGGGCCGGAGGGCATGTTCCAGAAGAAGATACGGTTCTGGTCCGAGGCGATGAATTGCCCCGCTCCCACCGCCACGCCAGTGCAGTAGTACATCCGGTCGGGGCTCTTGGTGTTGAAACTACCGAACTGCCGCGGCTTGAACAGTTCCAGGTCCGCCGAGCGTGCGGATCCCGAGACCGGCATGGGGATGGGGACGGGAAAGCGCCAGACGGATTGGACTTCCTTGGCGTTGGCGTAGACGTTTCCGGATGCGTCCACGCCGATTCCCGAGAACATATCGCACATGTGCCAGGAAGGGTGAACCCGGCCGGCCGCGTCCGTGAAACCAGGCCGGTCCCCGGTCACGCCCGGCACGCCGCAACCGACGTACGGATCGTTGGCGGTCCGAGGCAGATCCTTGAACAGGACCTTTTTCACGACCGCCGAGAAGGAAGGCGTCAAATCGATCTGAAGCAGGAGAAGCTGGTAGCCGTCGACCAACCAGAGGCCCCCCGAGGTAGGATCCGACGCCTGGGGCGTGTCCCATTCCAACCCGCACGCGCGCCGAAACAACGGACGGTTGGAGGAGTCACGGCAAATGACATGGTCCGCCTGCGCCCCCTGGGCGTACGTCGGTACGCCCCCCGAAAAACCGTTGGGTTTGAAAATCATGATCCGCCCCATGTACTCCTGGCCGGACACGTCGTAAGTGGATGGTAGGTCGGCCACGTAGACGTTTCCCGCGCTGTCCACCCGCACCGACGTGGGAAGCCGGAAATGGTACAGGTCCGTTTCCCCCGAAGCCGATATCCTCGAGCTGAAATTGGTCTGGCCCAAGACCACGTCCGCCCCGGCCTCGGGAATCCCTCCGGGAACGCCGCTCTTGTTGGGAAACCGCAGAACGCGGTGGTTCCCGATGTCCGCGACCCAAAGGTTTCCCCAGTCGTCCGTCCCCACGCCGGCGGTCCAAAGATCGTATCCTATGGGGCCTCGAAACCCGATGGTCATGGAGGAGGGCGCCCCGCCGCGGTTGAACTGGAAGTCGCTGAAACCCGCCTGCCCCCAAACGTGCGCCGCCGGTTGGGAGCTGACGATGGGCCAGTCGTATCTCAACACACGGTTGTTGAAGAAATCGGGGACGTAGAGGTTGCCCTGGGAATCCACCGCCATGTTGGCGCCACAACCTCCCTCCGCGGGGGTGAGGTGGCCCTGTTCCACGCCACAGAGGGTGTAAGCGGTGGGAGGCGTCTTCGCGGGGTAATCCTGGTAAGTGCCGCTTCCGTTGCACGCCGACCGGAAGAAATCCGGTTGGCCCAGAACGATGTCCGCTCCCTGCGCGTTCACGGCTGACGACAGGTTGCTGATCCCCACGACGCGGCTGTTTCCCGAATCGTGCACGTACAGCCTGTCGTGGACCTTGTCCACCGTCACGCTGTATCCCTGGAAAAGGTTGAGCGAGGTGGTCTCCTTGAGCGCGAGCTCGCCGAAGTTCACCTGGCCCAACACGCGGTCAGCCCACAGATCGCCGGGGAGACCGCGCACGGGAGAGGCTTGGAGACCGGAGGACACCGCGAGGGACGTAAAAAGTACCGTGATCAACCACAGGACGCCACGGGGCGAGCGATTCGACTGGATGGTCCTTGCCCTCGATGGCATGAAGTGGCGTCCCTTGTTCGCGAAGATGGAGAACGTTCAATATTTAGAGAATCATACCGTGTTTTGTTGCCTAACTTTTATCGTCAAATTCCCTGCGTTTTGAAGGGTTTCCGGCCGATGGGACGGTCCGCTTGAGGGCGCATGAATTCGTCATGGGAGGCCCTGGATAAAAAAAGGCGGCGGGATTGCCCCACCGCCTTCTATATATAAATAACTGCTATTTCCTCACACCTGACCGCTATCACCCCAGGTTCTTGATCACCTCGTCGGCGAACTCGGAACATTTGACCTCTTTAGCGCCTTCCATTTGCCGCGCGAAGTCGTAGGTCACGGTTTTCTGCGCGATGGCGCGGCTCAAGGCTCTCACGATCAATTCCGCGGCTTCGCGCCATTGAAGGTACTCGAACATCATGACCCCCGAGAGGATGACGCTTCCGGGGTTCACCACGTCTTTACCGGCGTACTTGGGCGCGGTGCCGTGGGTGGCCTCGAAGATGGCGTGCCCGGTTAAATAGTTGATGTTGCCCCCCGGCGCGATGCCGATGCCGCCCACCTGGGCCGCCAGGGCGTCCGACAAGTAGTCGCCGTTCAGGTTCAGGGTG
>CAZSKE010000109.1:0-4285 GCA_964607325.1 uncultured bacterium
AAATCTCCTGGGCGGAGGGGAACCCGTTTTCGAGTTTTTCGGAGAGCCCCCAGGGGCGCAGGCGGTTGGTGAAGTCGGTCAGCGCGAAGGTTTCTGGAAAGGCCAGGGTGCGCGTGTAAAACACCGCCGAACTGCGCACCTGGGAGCTATCCGTCAAATAACGGATGGAGCCGGGGATTCCGCTCAACACCCCCGGTTTCAGCACGCGGGGGCCGTTTTCCTCGGCCACCTGTTTCAGACCCCAAGCCGTCTGGAGCTTGGTCAGGGGAACCCAGGCCACGTCCTTTCGGAGCCCCAAAACGGAACGCAGGTAGGTTCCAGGCGAGTCGAACAGGTCGTCGTCGGTCAAGACCATGGCGTCCCGGGGAAGCTCCTGGAACAGGTTGAGGACGTGATCCGTGGCCAGGGTGTACCTGGACTTGTCCTGTCGGTGGAAAACACGGGCTCCCCACGCCCCCGCGACGAGGACGAGGACGAACGCCGCCGTCAGGGCGGTTTTGGAACCCCGTCTCAGGAGAAATCGGGCGCCGACCAGGGCGCCCAAGTATCCCAGAAGCGCCGGGAAGGCCTGGGTGGACGCCAGGACCGCGCCGAAGTGGTGAAGCGAGTCGGGACCGAGGGAGGAACCGGCTTGGGTGATCAACAACACCGGCGCGGCGTATCCCGCGGCAAGCCAGAGGGCCCAAGCCCGGTGGCGCCGGAATAGCCACGCGAGCCCCGCCAGGGACAGCAAGAAGAAGCCGGGCCACCAATGCAGGACCAGAATGCGGCCGTATTCGACGAGGGTTCTTCCGTAGGCCGAGGAGTCGTGGAGGATGGTTTCCGCTCCGAGAAAATCCCTCCGTAAAACCACGTGGAAAAAAGAACCCGTTGTCACCGGATGTCCCCAGTTCGGGACGGGGAACCCCTGGGCCCGCAGGGGGAGGGCGAGATAGGAGGAAAGACCGAGGACCACGAAAGTCCCCGCGACCGCCACTCGTTTCGCGCTCCAGCGGACGCCTGTCCGCCGAAAACGCGTCGCCAATAAAACCAGCCACAACAGCTGGGTCGGCCAATGCGCACCCAGGCCGACGGACCAGAAAAAAAGGATCCAAGTCGGCCGGATGGTTTCGGGTCCCTTGAGGGTGGCCGCCAGGAGAACGGCCAGATTCAGGAGGGCCAGGGTGTGAACGCCCCCGTGGGCGGAAAGGCCCCGCGCGAAGACGCTTTCACAAAAGAACAGGGAGAGAAGGATCGCGGCGAGAAGGACCTCGCCCATCCAATAGGCGGAGCTCCGTCGGCGTCGGTCGTGGACGGGATCGATCAAACGCCGGGACGCCGCGCGGCAGGCCTTCGATAAAAAGAACAAGGCGGTCAGGAGAAAAAAAGCGGAAAGCAGGTTCATCCGGAAGGCCACGGTCCCGAGCGGGAGGAGTGTCGCCAAACGGCCCATCAGGATGAGGATTGGATAACCCGGCGGGGGGGCGACACCCAGGTTTCGCGCGGCGGTCACGATCTCGCCGCTGTCGTCGTTCATGAGGGAGGGGTTGAGGGACCTTAAGAGAACCATCCAAAGGAGGAGAAAAAAACCGATCCAAAACCAACGCCCGATTTTTTCTTCCGGGAGAAGCGGGACGGCGGTCGCGGTACGGGATTTGCGGGGCATGAAGGCATTATCATCGGAAAAGGAACCTGAGGGCTTGGAAGGCTTGGGGGTTTTTTCGATTCTTCCTAAACCCGTGAAACGGATCATCACGAACCATGACAAAAAAAGGGGTCAAAACAGGTTCGACGGGAAAAAATGCCGCTTGTCGCATTGAGGGTTATTCGGGGTATTTCTTTTTAAGGCGAAGGATCATATTTTTGGCCCATAAATATGAACCACGACAAAAAAGGGCAATCGGCTTTGTTTTTAACGAAATCCACCCTTATTCAATCAGGAAAACCAAGGGTGTTTCTTTTGCGCGGTTTATATGGTCTCCGTCATTGCTTCCAACCCTCCCATACTCTTACGATCATTCCCGAAGGATTCTTTCCCCCGGCGATTATTTCCGGGAGGCACACCACCCTACTTCGAGGTGAGGCATGGAACTCCTGGCGTTCCTTATCCTGTTTCCGCTGGCGATCGCCGGCTTGATCCTGGTGGTCCCCCACCCCAAAATCCGAGGATGGGTTGTCCGGTTTGGCGCCCTTTCGATCGCGGTCGCCTCGGTGGCTTTCGCCTTCGCCAACCTGGGGCGGGGAAGCCTCCTGGTTTCCTTCGAGAATGTCTGGGCGGAGCGCCTAGTGATGGCCTCCGAGGCCGCGCTGGGGTTGTTCCTCTTGAACCGGAGCATCGTCCTCAAGCGGGGGGGCATCTGGATCCCCCTGTTGATTCTCGCCCAATTGGCCTGCGTTTTCTTCATCGAGTTTTCGGGTCGCGCGCCTCATGTGGAGTACGCCTTCTCCGTGGACAGCTTGTCGGTCCTGATGGTGCTGGTGATCGGCGTGATCGGCACGCTCATCGCGGTGTACGCGGTCAGCTACATGGCGGATTACCACCGACATCATCCCAAGCTGAAGGATGACCGTGGCTTGTTCTTCGCCTGCATGTTTCTTTTCCTTTCGGGCATGTTCGGGATCGTGCTGGCCAACCATATGGGCTGGCTGTACTTCTTCTGGGAAATCACCACCTTGTGCAGTTTCCTCCTGATCGGTTACACCCGAAACGAGGAATCCCTGAACAACGCCTTCCTGGCGTTGTGGATGAACCTGCTGGGCGGGCTGGCGTTCGCCTTGGCCCTGGTGTACATGACCATTTGCCCCGAGCCCACGATGGAACTGAACCAGTTGATCGCCCGGGGTTCCGCCTTCACGCTTCTTCCGGCGGCCCTGTTGTGCTTCGCGGGACTCACCAAATCCGCCCAATTGCCTTTCTCCTCCTGGCTTTTGGGAGCCATGGTCGCTCCCACGCCCGTTTCGGCGCTCCTGCATTCCAGCACCATGGTGAAAGCCGGCGTGTTTTTGATCCTCCGGTTCGCCCCCGTGGTCAAGGGAACGCCGGTGGGTTTCTTCCTGGCGCTGGTGGGCGGGGTGACCTTTTTGCTGGCCTCCCTGGCCGCCGTGACTCAAAGCGAATCCAAGCGTGTTTTGGCTTACTCGACTGTGGCCAACCTGGGGCTTATCGTGGCTTGCGCCGGCGTTGGGACCCCCGAGGCTTTCTGGGCGGCGGTCTTTCTGCTTCTTTTCCACGCGGTATCCAAAGGCCTGCTCTTCCTGGGAGTGGGCGCCGTGGAGCACCGTATTGGAAGCCGAAATATCGAGGATATGGACGGCCTTTTGGCCCGGCAACCCGGCCTGGCGGTGGTGCTCCTGGTGGGCATCCTGGGGATGTTCCTCGCTCCCTTCGGCATGTTGATCAGCAAGTGGGTCACGCTTCAGGCCCTGGTGGACGCCAGCCCGCTTTTGGCGGTCCTGGTGGCGTTCGGGAGCGGGCCCACGCTATTCTTCTGGGCCAAGTGGATGGGCAAGATCATCAGTATGCCGGCGGGCGAGCCCAAAGCGGGAGCCAAGACGCCGCTTGACGAATGGATGGCCCTCTGGCCGCTCGCGGTTATGACCGTGGCGGCTTGCGCGCTCTTTCCCTTGATCTCCATGACGGTGGTGGAACCTTATCTTTTCTCCCTGTACGGCGCGACGGTGCGTTTCGAAGCGGCGGACCTCGTGATCATGATGATCATGCTGGGATTGATGATCCTTCTCCCCGCGGGTTTCTATTTCCTTCCGGACAGGTCCAAACGGGTCGAGCCTTACCTCGCCGGTGTCCAGGCGGGGGGAGGCGCTTCCTTCCAGGGATCCCTTGAAACGCGCGAGGTGACCCTTCGCAACCACTACCTCCAGGGATTTGTGCACGAGGGGAAGATCATGAAAACGGGGGTTTGGCTGTCGATCGCCATCCTGGTGGTTTTCTTTCTGGAGGTGTCCCTGTGAGCCCCGTGATGAGTGTCGTGGCCTTCCTGGTTTTAGCGCCCCTGGTCGGGGGTCTCTTGGCGGGATTGGATCGCATTTTCACCGCGCGGTTGCAGTCCCGCGTGGGGCCGCCGCTTTTCCAGCCTTTTTACGACGTGCTCAAGCTGTTGGAAAAGCAGACCCTCTCGGTCAACAGATACCAGCATTATTACTTGGCCTGTTTTCTGGTGTTCGTCATCATGACGGGGGTGATCTTCTTCGCGGGAGGCGACCTTCTGCTCGCGATTTTCGCCCTCACCGTGGCGGGTGTTTTCCTCGCCTTGGGGGCCTATTCCCCGCATTCGCCCTACAGCAAGGT
>CAZSKE010000109.1:4295-7220 GCA_964607325.1 uncultured bacterium
ATGATGTCCTACGAGCCCATGCTGATCCTGACGGCCCTGGGGATGTATCGTGTGACCCACAGCTTCCGCGTGGACGCGATCGCGGCCTACCCGGAACCGATCCTCAAGTATCTTCCCGGCATCTTCCTGGGTTTCGTGTTCATCCTCACCATCAAGTTCCGCAAGTCGCCTTTCGACTTGTCGGCTTCCCATCACGCGCACCAGGAGCTGGTGAAGGGCCTGACGACCGACTTCTCGGGAACCACCCTGGCCCTGTTGGAGATCGGCCACTGGTACGAAAACGTGATTCTGCTGGGTTTCCTGTACCTGTTCTTCTCGGCCTGGGGGGTCCCGGTGGCCGTCGCCGGGGTTCTCTTGGTGTACGCGCTGGAAGTGATGGTGGACAACCTGTACGCCCGGCTCACCTGGAAATTCACCCTGAAATCGTCCTGGGTGACTACGGGAATCCTGGGATTGGCCAACCTGTTGGCCGTGGTTTATCTGTTCTGAGGGAGGGGTCATGAGTTTCCTGAAGAAGTCGCCCTGGGTGCTTCACTACGACGCGTCGAGTTGCAACGGGTGTGACATCGAGGTGTTGGCTTGTTTGACGCCCTTGTACGACGTGGAGCGGTTCGGCATCGTGAACACCGGCAACCCCAAGCACGCCGACGTGCTTCTCATCACGGGGTCCGTCAACGAGAAAAACCGCGACGTGGTGAAAAACCTGTACGACCAGATGCCGGAGCCCAAGGTGGTGGCCGCCCTGGGCGCCTGCGCCTGCACGGGGGGCGTCTTCCGCGAGTGTTACAACACGCACGGCGGGGTGGATTCGGTGATCCCGGTGGACCTGTACCTCCCCGGATGCGCCGTGCGTCCCGAAGCCATCATCGACGCGGTCGTTCAGGCCCTGGCGGTGCTCGACGCGAAGGCGGAAAATTTCAAGAAAAAGAAAGCGGGTGGGGAGGTGAAGTCATGACCTCGATCGTCGAACACGAACCGATCCAACGCGAGCGCCTGGTGGCCCGAGTGAGCGACCTCAAGAAGGACGGCTACCACCTCGTCCAGATCAGTTGCACCGCCAAACCGGATCTCTTCGAAATCACCTACAGCTTCGACAAGAATTACAAGCTGGTGAACCTCCGGGTGGAATTGCCCCGGCAGGACCCCAAGGTCGCCAGCTTGACCCCTGTGTTCTTCGCGGCCTTCACCTACGAGAACGAGTTGCAGGAGTTTTTTGGCGTGAAGGTCGAGGGTTTGAACCCCGACTTCGGGGGCAAGTTCTATCGCCTCGCGGAACCCACCCCGTTTGCCGCTTGCGCGTCCGTCGGGAAACCCGCCGCCCCGCCTGCGGCCCCCCAGGGAGGCGCCTGACATGGGAACGAGAACCATCCTTCCGTTCGGGCCCCAGCATCCGGTCCTTCCCGAGCCCATCCACCTCGATCTGGTCCTGGAGGACGAGAAAGTGGTGGAGGTCATCCCTTCCGTTGGGTTCATCCACCGCGGCTTGGAACGCCTCGCCGAAAAGCGGGAATACACCGAGTTGGGCTACGTGGCCGAGCGCATCTGCGGCATCTGCAGTTTCATCCACAGCCAGACCTATTGCCAGGGGGTCGAGGCCCTGTTGGGGGTCCAGGTACCCGAACGCGCCCTGTACCTGCGCGTGGTGTGGGGTGAGATGTCCCGTATCCACAGCCACCTTTTATGGTTGGGTCTTATGGCCGATTCGTTCGGTTTCGAGAGCCTTTTCATGCACAGCTGGCGCTTGCGGGAGAAACTGCTCGACCTGGTGGAGGAGACCGCCGGAGGCCGGGTCATCTTCGGATCCTGCAAGATCGGCGGCGTGCGTCGCGACCCGGACGCGGACACCTGGAAGCGGGTGAGCCGCGAGATGGACGCGTTGGAGAAGGAATGCCACAAGCTTTCCGACGTGTTCAAGAAGGATTCCTCGGTGCGCAGGCGGCTGGAAGGCGTGGGGGTGTTGTCCCATGACGACGCCTACGCGCTCGGGGCGGCCGGACCCACTTTGCGTGGCAGTGGCCACGCCATCGACACGCGCAAACTGGGCTACGCGGCGTACGACAAGTTGAAATGGGAGGTCGTGGTGGAGAAGGCGGGGGATTGCATGGCGCGCACCCAGGTGCGTTCCCGCGAATTATACGAGTCCTTCAGCTTGATCCGTCAGGCGCTGGCCAACCTGCCCGACGGGCCCGTCGAGGTCAAGGTGAACGGCTCGCCCACCGGAGAGGTGCTGGAGCGTACCGAACAGCCCCGCGGCGAGGTGGTGTACCACCTGAAGGGCAACGGAACCCGCTACCTGGAGCGTTTCCGCGAGAGAACGCCCACCTTCGCCAACATTCCGCCGCTGGTGGCCATGTTGAAGGGTTGCGAACTGCCGGATGTCCCCGTCATTGTTCTGTCGATCGATCCCTGCATCAGCTGTACGGAGAGGTGACCCATGGGCCCCGTTGAAATGTTGAAGGTCGTCCTGAAAAGCGCGGCCAAGAAACCCTCCACCCGCCGGTATCCCTTCGAGAAACGGGAGGCGTTCAAGGGCAGTCGAGGGCGGTTTGTCATCGACATCGACAAGTGCAATTTCTGCACCCTGTGCCAGAAGAAGTGCCCCGCGGGGGCTATCGTGGTGAAGCGCGCCGAGCGGGTCTACGAGTTCGACCGCTTCCGTTGCGTGGTGTGCGGCGCCTGCGTCGACGCCTGCTCCAAGAACGCCTTATCCCTCGACACGGCCCACTCCATCGGCGCGGTCAAGAAGGGCGTCGAGATCTACAAGGGCGCGCCCCCGCCTCCCCCGCCCACGAAAACCGCCTGAAAAAGTCGACGGTCGGCCTCCCGCCCTGGTTTCCATGGTGAAACGGGATGTGGATTCCACCTCCAATCTTGGTGAACCGAGTGGCGGAGAGGTTTGAGTTGTACGCGATGGGGATCCACGCA
>CAZSKE010000110.1:0-7153 GCA_964607325.1 uncultured bacterium
CGCTTTCATCTCATCAGATTCCTCGTCGGCCCTTCGAATCTTTTCTCGGGGCCTCTATCGGAATGACGTCTTAAGAACACCCACTCAAGAAGGAGAAGACCCAAAAAATGTAGTGTGCATAAAATTCTCACTTGGAGGTACAAACCAAGATTCATATTGCCACGTAATATACCTTTTCCAAAAATAATAGCCGCGACAACAACAAAAAGGGATATAAATGTATTTGAGTAACACGTTAAACTAAAAATGGATTAACGAAATGCAATACGGTTTTGTAAAAAGCAGGGTAAACGACCTCCTCGTGTTGCAATCATATTTACTGGCACATTTGACCAATATCGGTTTTTTCAAAACAGGTTCCTTCATCACCTTGCCGCGCCATAGTTCAAATTTTCCAAGCACCCGATGGAATCACTAGATCGAGGTGAATCATGAGAATCCTCCTGGTGGACGATGAAAAGCCTCTGCTGGACATGATGGGACGGTATCTTCGGAATAACGGTCATGAAGTTGTCCTTGCCTTCAATGCGGCCGAGGCGCTGGAAAAGGCGATCACAGTAAAACCAGAAGCGATCTTCCTCGACCTGAACCTGCCGGACGGGTCCGGCTTGGATCTTCTGCCGATGTTTCGCCAGAAAATCCCCTCCACGGGCGTGGTGGTGATGAGCGGGAAGAACACCACCAAAAGCTCGGTCGCGGTCATACGGGCTGGCGCACTGGACTGCTTGGACAAGCCGTTTCAACTCGACGAGATCCGACGGCTCCTGGCGGAATTGTCGGAAACGCATCCCACCTTGCTGTCGAGGAACGATGCGCCTGTCACATTTACGTTCGTTCCGCCGCCTTACCAGAAAGATTACCTCTTTCTCGGCGACGCGGGCATGATGGAAGTTTACGAAAAAATCGAGCAGGTGGCGAAGGCCGATGGCGTGACGGTCCTCATCCAGGGTGAAACCGGGACAGGGAAGCAACATGCCGCCCGTCTCATCCACGACCTGTCGCCCCGGGCAAAGTCGTCCTTCATGGAAATCCATTGTGGCGCCATGCCCGACACATTGCTGGAATCGGAGCTTTTCGGATACGAGGCGGGCGCTTTTACGGACGCGAAGAGTGCCAAGCCGGGTCTGATGGAGATGGCACAGGGTGGAACCGTTTTCCTGGACGAGATCGGTGAAATGCCCATTTCGGTCCAGGCGAAGGTCTTGAAGGTGCTGGAACAGAAACGCGTCAGGCGGTTGGGAGGCACGCGCGAGATCCAGTTGGATGTTCGTCTGATCGCCGCCACCAACAGGAATTTGCAGGAGGAAATCAAGTCGGCGCGCTTCCGATCGGACCTCTACTACCGGCTCAACCTCATGAGTATCCATTTGCCTCCCCTGAGGGGAAGAGGCGCCGTCGTCGAATCCCTCGCTCGGTTTTTCCTGGACGACGTCTGCCGCACTTACGGACACGAGAAGGTGTGGCTTTCCCCTCGGGTGATGCAGGCCCTCGGAAGATACCATTGGCCGGGAAATATCCGGGAATTGAAGAATCTGGTCTTTCGCATGGTGTTGTCATCCAAGGGAAAGGATGTGGAATGGTGTCAGCTGCCGGATGAAATCAAGAACGCCTTCGCCAACGGCCCCCTTCGCGCGGATACCGTATCATCGGCCGTCCGAACGCCCAGTTTCGAGGACATTGAAAAAAACGCGTTGATCAGCGCCTTGAAGCAGTCGGATTGGAACCGCACCAAAGCCGCCCAGGCGCTGGGAATCAGCCGCCGAACTGTCATCAACAAGATCCACAAGTGGAACCTTTCGGCATCCGATGCCGCCCATTAGTAGAAAGAAGTCCTTCGTGACGATTCGCTCGAATCCCGTGGCTGCTGACATGCTTTGCAACCCTTTTGGGTTGCGATTGCCCCTAGGCTTCAGCCTGGGGGCAGGTTGCAAAAACAGTTTTTCAGTACCCGGTTAGGCTGATCGCCGAGAGGAGGCTATCGAGTTCACCCCTGTTTCCGCCGGTTTATTGACGAGGAACTATCCTTGCCGTTCAATTTTTCGTGTCGGCCCGGTCGTTCATCCCGCCTATTCGTTGCACGACAGAAAACCCCCGGTTTTCGTGCGTTGTGGTTTGACGTCCGTTGAATTGGGAATGATTTGCGCAGCGGGAATATTTTGCATATCGCGGGTGACACCTCTTCGGATGCGCTCGTTGAAACTCGATGGGAATTAGGCTGCCGGTAGGTGGCATAAAAGTTGCGATGAACATCCACGCCTGAATACGAGCAATCCATGAGGCACAAGCGATGGATGATTCAACGGTGTCCGAGTTCATCCCGGCTGTGGTTGGGCGCGGATCGTTGTCCCATGAACCCAATTGGTTGCCCACCGAATCGGAGCTCAAGGAGATGTTTTCGGACGTGCTCGGGGTTTGGGTGGGTTGGGACGCGGAAATAGGGCGAATGGAGTTCATGGACCTGGATGAACTGACATTGTCCCGCAAAGTCGTGTTGACCTGCTGGCAAAGCGTATTCTTGGCCCTTCGAAGCACCCCTGCCTTCGCCCGCGAGCTTGCGGCTCATGTTTCGGTGGAGGACGGGAGAACGCCGTTGCCCGAGGACGCGTTCGGGGAGTTGTTGAACATCTATGCGGGACATTTCCTGACGCGGTTCGCGGTGCGCGGCGCGTTCCTGCCCTATCTTCCCAAAAAGAGCCAACCTTCGGAATGGCCGCAACGTGTCCCGGATGCGGCCTGCTTCCTTGACGTTCAGGGATATCCCCTGGAGATATGGGTTTGGATCGGGCAAAGCCCTGGAAGGGTGATGTGATGGACGAAAACGAACACCCGCTGGAACCCATTTCACGCGAGCTGTCATTGTTGGTTTCCCGTCTGATGGTGTCCGACGAGACCGATGCGGACATGGGACGGGCGTTGGCGAAGGAGGCGGAAACCTGGGCCCGCAGGGTCCACGACGCGGGTGGGTCCTGGGCGGGTGAACTCGCCGTCGAGGCCCGGCTTGTGATCAAGGGTTATGACCAGGGCCGGGCCGCAGGGCTGTGTTTCAACCGGTTGAAGCATGTTCTGGCGTGTTCCGTCGAAAGACTGGATGACGCGATGGGCGTCGAAGTGAAGAAGTCGGCAATCCCGTCCGCGACGCCCGATGTCCCCCGGGAAAAGGCGGCCGCCGGTTGGTACGAGATCCTGCCCGGCCGTGACGATGAAACCTTCTACCAGGATTTCATTCACGAGGCTCCGGACCACCTTCAAAGCATCGAAATGGGTCTCCTCGCCATGACGCGCGGGAAGGATTGGGACGGGATGTCCGTCTACCGTCCGTTCCACACCCTCAAGGGGCTTTTCGGGTTCATGGGACAACAGGATCTCAAGGAACTGTGCCATGGCGCCGAATCGATGATGGAGCCGTATAAAACGGGCGCATCCGTCCCCTCGCGGCTGGAAGTCGATTTGATCCTCAAGGTCCTCGATCTCCTGCAGGAACAGATCCGTAAGATCGCCGTCGGGCTGCCGAATGGGAAATTCGAGCTGGTGGACACGCGGACCCTCCTGGCGCAGATCCGGGCGAAAGCCGGGGTCCGGAACGGTGTTCCGCCCGAGGAGGAAGCGGTCAAACGAAACCCGGGGGACGACTCCCCGGAAGGAGCGCCCGCCGCCCCCAAAGCCGGGGGAGGAAATTCGTCGGCTATGGACGGCACCGTCCGCATCCGCACTGAAAGGTTGGACAGCCTGATCGACATGATCGGCGAACTGGTCATTGCCCACTCCATGGTGTCGCAGGATGAAAGCATCAGGAATTCGCAGTTCTACGATCTCATCAAGAAGATATCGCACACCTCCAAGATCGTGCGCGACCTTCAGGACATCAGCCTTTCACTCCGCATGGTCCCCTTGAAGGCGTTGTTCCAGCGCATGGCCCGGTTGACGCACGACCAGGCGGGCGCCTTGGGCAAGGAGGTCCGGATCGAACTCTACGGCGAAGATATCGAGATAGACCGCAACATGGTGGAGACGGTTTCAGCGCCCTTGGTGCATCTGATCCGAAACGCCCTGGATCATGGATTGGAGGACGCCGGTCAACGAGCCGAGGCGGGCAAGCCGAAGGCCGGCTTGGTGCGCTTGGAAGCCCGCCGGGCGGAAGGAAACATTCACATCGAAGTGCGGGACGACGGAAGGGGCCTCGACCGGTCGCGGATCATCGATAAAGCCCGGCGACAGGGACTCATCGCGGACGGGGAGTCCTTCAGCGACGAGCAGGTCTTCAACCTCATATTCGAGGCGGGTTTCTCGACCACCGAGAAGGTCACCGACGTCTCGGGCCGCGGAGTGGGTCTCGATGTCGTGAAAAAAGGGGTCGAATCGCTCAAAGGACGGATCGACGTGTCCTCGGCGCCGGGCCGGGGATGCTCGTTCACGCTGAAAGTGCCCCTCACCATGGCCATCACCGATGGAATCCTCCTGAAGGTGGAGGACCAGCGCTTCATCCTGCCAACCCCGAGCATCCAAATCACCGTGAAACCGCATCCGGACCAGGTCTCCACGGTCGAAGGCAGGGGCGAGATGTTCCTCTTCAAGGGTTCCATCCTGCCGGTCGTGCGACTCCAGCGTTTGTTCGCAATCGGCGGATATGAAAAGGAATTGACGGACGGACTCCTGGTGATCATCGGCGAAGGTGAACGGCGCTGCGCGTTGTTCGTGGACGAACTGCTCGGGCAATCCCAGGTTGTGACGAAGAACATGGGGGACAATCTCGGGGCGATTCCCGGGATTTCAGGTGGAGCCATTCTCGGCGACGGCCGGGTCGGACTGATTTTGGATCCCCAAGGACTGATGTTGATAGCCCGCCAAGGGACGCGACCGGTCCGGGTGGGGGCGCGTTCGAACTGAAAAGCGGAACGGAAGCGCGGCCCGGGGCGTTTGATAGGTCCGGGATCAGGTGGACACGAATTTCGCGGAGGAAGCACCCATGGCAAAGCAACTTGAACAGGAGAAAAGAGGCGGTGTCGGCCCGGAGGTTTCGGAGCGTCGATCCGGCAAGTACCTGACGTTCTTCCTGAATAAGGAGGAATACGGGCTGGGCATCCTCAAAGTGCAGGAGATTATCGGCAAGATGCCCATTACGCCGGTGCCGAACACGCCGCCGTTCGTGAGGGGCGTCATCAACCTGCGGGGCCGCATCATCCCCATCGTGGATTTGAAGCTGAAATTCGGAATGGGCCGCACCGAGCTAAAGGACGAGACCTGCATCATCGTGGTCCAAACCCCGACGCTGTTCATGGGTGTCCTGGTGGACAAGGTGTCGGAAGTCTCCAACATCGGCGCGGATGAGATCGAGGAAACCCCGTCCTTCGGCGCCGAGGTCAAGACGGAATACCTGCTGGGCGTCGGGAAGGCGGGGGACCATGTACGCCTCCTGCTCGACATCGAAAAGACCCTGAATGTGGGCGAAGCCCTCCAGATGAAGGACATCATCGAAGGAGTCGTCGGCGGGGCGGAAAAGGGATGAGCGCGGTTTGAAGTGGAGGATCCGGCGGAGTTTGGCGGGTCGAAGCGTGGCCGGGCTCGGAATGACCGATCCGGCCGATGAATATCGTGGGAAGGGATCCTTCCCGGGAGGACACAAATGGAGACGACGAAGAGTAACCGCGGGAAGTTGGCTCGTAAAGCCATGCTTCTGATGGGCTTGATGGCCACCATCCCCTTGATCGCCTTGACCGCGTTTTTGATATGGCGTTCATCGGGAAGCATCACCGAAATGATGAACGAGAAGCTGGAAAGCCAGGCGTTCACGCTGTACCAGATGTGCGAGGGCCAGGATGATTTGCTGAAGTCCACGATGAAATCGAACATGCTGATTCTCAAACGGGTCTTCCGGGATCGGGGAAGCGTCATTCCGGCGACAGGAACGGACAATTCCGGCGTGGACGAGGTGACCCGTCTGACCGGATCCTGGGCCACCCTTTTCCGGATGGAGGACGGCTACATGCGCCGGGAGGCCACCAGTGTGATGGACGGTGAAGGGAAGCGCGCGAACGGAACGCGTATCGAGTCCGATTCGCCTGTTTACCAGGCCCTCCGTCGGGGGGAGGTCTACACCGGACTGGCGGCCATCCTCGGCGAAACGGCCTATGTGCGGTACGAGCCCATCATCCGCGAGGGAAGGACGATCGGGGCCCTCTTCGTGGGCACGCCGTTCAAGGACTTCGGGAAGTTGAGGGCGCTGTTCAAGGAACTGCAGAAGAACAACGGTTATTACTCGTGGTCCATGGACGGGAAGATGCGGTTGATGATGTATCCCTCGCTCGCCATGGGCGAGGATTTCACTGTCTACTCTTTTGCGCACGACATCGCCAAGATGAAGAACGGCCGGATCCGCTATTTCTGGACCGGAAAGTGGACCATTTGCGCCTTCCGATACTTCGAACCCTGGGATTGGTACGTCGTGATCCGACAGGATGAGGAACAGGCGTTGAACCCGATCTATACGACCCTTTGGATCAGCCTCGTCGCCCTGGCCATCTTCATGGGCTTCACACTGTTCTTCGGGTTCGTGGGGATCAACCGCATGACGGCCCCCATCGTCGCCACCGCCGAAATGGCGGGGGAAATGAGTCGTGGGCAACTGGGCCGCCGCATCGGCAAATACACCTCGGACGAAGTGGGGGACATGGCGAAGGCCATGGATTCCTTCGCGGAGAGGCTTCAAAACGACGTGGTGGGGAACATGCGGCGCATCGCGGATGGAGATCTCACCGTGGAAGTGAAGAGCGCGGACAGACACGACGAGATATCCCCCGTCCTTCAATCCACGGTCGATTCCCTAAAGGGATTGATGGGAGAAATGACCACTCTGTCCAAGGCCGCCATCGACGGGAAGCTGTCGACGCGCGGGAACCTGGACCTCTTCAAGGGGGCCTATCGGGAGATCGTCAAGGGCGTGAACGACACCCTGGACGCCGTGATAGGTCCGATCAACGAGGCGGCGTCCGTCCTGGAAAAAGTGGCCTCCCGCAACCTGACCGCCCGCGTGATGGGCGATTACATGGGAGACCACGCCAAGATCAAGGAATCCCTGAACCAGGCCGTCGAAAACCTCGACAAGGGGCTGGCCCAGGTGGCCATCGGGGCCGAACAGGTGTCCTCCGCGACCGTGCAG
>CAZSKE010000111.1:0-7153 GCA_964607325.1 uncultured bacterium
CGATGGCTCAAATGCGCGAAAAGCGTTTTATCCAGATCATCCTTTGGACCGTCATCGTGGCGTTCATCGGAACCATTTTCATCGCTTGGGGCATGCAAAATTACGGCGGCGAATTTACTCGTGACCCCAACCTCGTGGCGGAAGTGGGCCAGCAGAAAATCACCCACGCCGATCTCTCGAAAGCCATGGAACCGGTCACGAGACAAATCTACGGGGATGGATTGGAAATCGATCCGGCCGAAGAGAATCAGCTTCGTCGCAAGGTCTTGGACCAACTCATGGACGACGCCGTGCTTCGCGAGGCGGGGCGCCGGATGAACCTTTCGGTCCCCGACGAGGAAATCGCGGCGACCCTCCAGCGCGAACAGGCTTTTCAAGGTGAGAACCGCCGTTTCAGCAAGGAACGCTACCTGCAAATGTTGGCGGCCAACAACCTCGACCCCGAGCAATTCGAGGAGGGCCTCCGGCAGGACCTCCTCGCCCAAAAAATCCGCTCCATGGTCGACGACAGCATCCTCTACACCCCCGCCGAGTTAAGCCGCTTCGCGGATCTGCTGAACCGCGAACTGAAAGCCGATTACGTGGCCATCGATCAGAAAACCATCGGGGCGGGTTTCAAGCCGACGAAAGAGGATCTCGAGAGTTTCTTCGAGGCCAACCGGTCCCGCTGGGATAAACCGGAACGCGCGAAGGTGCGACATATTCTTCTCTCCCTCGGCGATAAAGCCACCCCGCAAGAGGAAGAAATCGCGAAGAAGGCCATCGAGGATTACCGGAAACAGATCCTCGAGAAGAAAACCACCTTCGAGGCCGCCGCAAAGAAATACTCCCAGGATAACGGGAACAAGAACAAGGGCGGGGATTTGGGTTGGATCAACCGCAACATGACCGTCCCCGCCTTCGACGAGGCGGCCTTCAAGCTCGCCAAGGGCGAGCTTTCCAAGCCGGTCCGAACCCAGTTCGGTTACCACTTGATCCAACTCCAGGATTACGAAAAAGAGAAGCGAGCCGAGTACAACACTTTCCGCGCGGAAATCGAAAAAGCCTATCGTTCCCAGGAAGCCTCGAAGGTCGCCCGCAGGAGCCTGCGACAGATTTCCGACCGGCTTCTCGCCGGCGAAAGTCTCGCCGCCGTCGCCCAGGCCCTTAAACTCGAGAACAAATCCACGGGGTGGTTCACGGCGCAAAAAGGGTTGCCCGGGTGGAAAGACTCGAAGAACGCCGCCGAAACTTTGGCCACCAAACATCTGGGGGAATGGTCGGGACCCTTTTACCTGGGGGAACACCAAGTGACGCTTCAAATCACGGGCGAAAAACCGAGACCGGTCTCCCTCGAGAACGTTGAAAAACAACGCACGGAACTTCAAATGAAGCTTCTGGATTACAAGCGGGATATCTGGCTCAAGTCTTTTTTGGAGGCGGAACGGAAGTCTTTGAAAGCCAGGATCTATCTCAAGGAAGACATGTACTAAAAGTCGGCGGTCGGCGTTCAGCCACCGAGGGCGGTACCCATCGAGAAACAAGGCCGGAGGGCTCCCGGTCCGGCACCCTGTCGGGGTGTATCCCGATCATCTCCTCGGATAATTCTTCAGCGCGCCAAACCGATATAAATCCTGAAGGACGCGGTTCACGGGCAGTCCCACCACGTTGAAATAGTCCCCTTCCAGACGCCGAACCCACTTCCCCGCCGTTCCCTGGATGCCATAGCCGCCCGCCTTGTCGTAGGGCTCCGAAGTGCTCAGATACTCCCTCAATTCCTTTTCCGGGATCGTTCCGAATTCCACTCTCGTTTCGACGTGAGAGGTTCCCAGGACGCGGCCTCGTGGGCCGATCCAAGCCAATCCGGTCAGGACGCGATGGCGACGGCCCGAAAGCGCCCTGAGCGAGGCTCGCGCCTCTCGCGGGTCGCGGGGTTTTCCAAGAACACGTTCGTTCAACGCCACGACCGTGTCACAACCCAGGATCCAGCGGTGGGGATGGTGTTGGGAGACCGTACGGGCTTTGGCCAAGGCGAGACGCGCCACGAGGTGGACGGGATTCTCACCCGAGTGGACGTTTTCGTCGACCTCGGCCGGATTTTCAGTCGTGAAGGAAACGCCGGCCATCCTCAGTATTTCACGGCGGCGAGGGGAGCGAGACGCCAGGACGAGGATCAAGAAAGGGGCGTCACTTCAAGCCTTGATAAAGGCCGATGATCATGCCGGCTAGACTGAGGAGAGTCAGATAAAAACTGACACCGAACTTGAACACCATGATTTTGAGGTTCAAAACGAGCGGGTCGGTGAACCCCACCGTGAAACCCCCGACTAAAAGGTCGTGTAAGAATCCCTGGGGCGCTACCAGCGTGCCCAGAAGCTCACTGAGGAGTCCCCCCAGTAGCCCTCCGAGGATCACATAAAGAACGACAGCCGTCGTGCTCTTGGCCGCCATTTCACGCCTCCGGGGAGGGCTTTGTTTTCGAGGCGTTGACGTCCTCGTGAATCAAGCCGATCCCGATCGCCGTAAGTTTTGCGGCGTCCTGTTCGGCCTCTTTTTTGCTCTTACCGGTTCCGCGAGCGAGGACTTTGCCGGGGAAATGGCATTCCACCTCGAAAGAGCGGTTGTGGTCCGGCCCCCATTGCCGAAGCACTTTGTATTGCGGCGCGCGTTTTTCGACGCGCTGGAAATGCTCCTGGAGAATGGTCTTGTAGTCGGGCGCCAGGTGGCCGGAACGGGCTCCCACCAGATCGGTTTCCAAAAGCCCCAGCACGAATTTCCGCGCGTGTTCAAGACCCCCGCTCAAGTACACCGCGCCAATGACGGCCTCCAGGGCGTCCGCCAACAGCGCGGGCCGTTGTCGTCCCCCGGACTTCTCCTCGCCACGACCCAGCCTCAAGGACTCCCCCAACCGGATTTTGCGGGCTTTTTCCGCGAGGGAACTCGCGCTGACCACAACGCTCTTGACCTTGGAAAGGCCGCCCTCGTCCACGCCCGGAAAATTGGCGTAAAGGTAATCGCACACCACGATTCCCAAAACCGAATCGCCCAAAAACTCGAGTTTTTCATTGTGGGGCGGAGGGGAAATCCCGGCGCGTTCGTGAGCGTAGGACTTGTGGGTAAGGGCCTCGTTCAATAGACGTCCATCGCCCAGGGGGAACCCGTGACTTTTCGCGAAACGTCTGAGTTCCCTCAGGCGCTCCGTATCCGGTGCTGGACCGGGCGCCGATTTCTTACGGTTTAAACTTTTGAACCACGAGACTGACATTATGTCCGCCGAACCCCAGGGAATTGGAGAGACAAGCCTGAACCGAGGCGACACGTTTGACGTTGGGGACGTAATCCAAGTCGCACTCCGGGTCGGGGTTCCGAAGATTGATGGTCGGAGGAAGGACGCCCTCTTGCAGAACCTTCACGCAAGCCACGAACTCGACGCCGCCGGCGGCGCCCAACAAATGCCCCGTGGTGGACTTGGTCGAGGAGACCGGGACTCGGGGCGCCCGTTCCCCGAAAACCGTCTTGATGGCCATCGTCTCGAACTTATCGTTGTATTGCGTCGAAGTGCCGTGCGCGTTGATGTATTGGATCTCCGTGGTTTGGAGACCCGCGTCCCGAAGGGCGAGGGTCATCGAGCGCGCCGCCCCTTCCCCGTTCACGGAAGGCGTCGTCATGTGGTACGCGTCCGCCGTCATCCCGTACCCGGTGGCTTCGGCCAAGATGCGCGCTCCTCGGGCTTGGGCGTGCTCCAGGGATTCCAGAACCACCACCCCGGCCCCTTCCCCCATGACGAATCCCCCGCGGTCCTTGTCGAACGGGCGGCTGGCTTCCTGGGGGCGGTCATTGAACGTGGTGCAGAGCGCCAGCATATTGCAGAAACCCGCGTAACCCAACTCGGATATGCAGGCTTCCGTGCCGCCCGCCACGACCACGTCGCACTCGCCATGCTGGATCCAACGCATGGCCTCTCCGATCGCGTGGGAACCCGAGGCGCAAGCGGAAACCATGGCCACATTGGGCCCGCGGGCCTTGAGATGGATGGCCGCCATACCGGGAGCCATATTGATGATCATCATGGGGATCAGAAAGGGGCTGACCCGCTTGGGGCCTTTTTCCAGCATACGAGCGTGTTGTTCCATCAAAACCGGCAAACCACCAATGCCGGAACCGAGGAGGACACCCACGCGCGTGGCGTCCTCCTTCGACATGTCCAGCTTGGCGTCCGCGGCCGCTTGAAGGGCGGCCGCCACGCCGTACTGGACGAAGGTGTCCATGTGCCGGACATCCTTCTTGTCGATGCCGAAGGCCGTCGGGTCGAAATCCCGAACTTCACCCCCGACTTTACTTTCCACGCGCGACACGTCAAATCGCGTCACAGGCCCGATGCCGCTCACGCCTTCGCAAATATTGCGGTAAAAGTCGTCAGGATTGTTCCCGCAAGGGGAAAGAATCCCCATCCCGGTGACCACGACGCGGCGTCTCAAAGGACCCTCCATCCAGCGCCGGGTCTAACTAAGCCGACTTGGATTTGATGTAGTTGATGGCGTCTCCAACGGTGCGGATCTTTTCCGCTTCCTCGTCGGGGATCTCCATATCGAATTCTTCTTCAAGGGCCATGACCAACTCGACGGTGTCCAGTGAATCCGCGCCGAGGTCGTCAATAAAAGCGGCCTCCGGTTTCACCTGGTCGGGCTCGACACCCAACTGGTCGACGATGATCTCCTTGACCTTGTCTTCTATGGCCATGAAAAACCTCCCATGGGATTGGCGACAACCGCCCAATGTTTACCGGACGGCAGACGTAAAATCAAACCTTTTCGTCCATTTTTTTAATCGAACGTCCCCGTTTTCAGGGGTTTTCGTTCGAAGCCCGCCAACAACCCGAACGCCTTGAACGTTGACAAAACCAGACGAACGAATTTCCACTTGACTAAAGCCTAGATCACCATTCCACCATCCACGATCAAGACTTGTCCGGTGACGTAACGAGCCTCGTCGGAGCCCAGGAATAACGCCGCCTTGGCGATATCCAACGGTTCTCCCAGCACGCCCAACGGAATCTCCTTGATCAGGGCGTCCCGCGCGACGTCACCCAGCGCCTTGGTCATGTCCGTTTGTATGAAACCCGGCGCGATGGCGTTACACGCGATGTTCCGGCTCGCGAATTCGCGGGCCGTGGTCTTGGTGAGACCGATCAATCCGGCCTTGCTGGCCGCGTAATTGGCTTGTCCCGCGTTGCCGCGCACCCCGATGATGGAGGAAATGTTCACGATACGCCCGGTCCGCGCCTTCATCATGGGGCGGATAAAGGCTTTGGTGACCAGGAAAGCCCCCTTCAGGTTGACGGTCAAGACCGCGTCCCAATCGGCTTCGTCCATGCGGATCAGGAGGTTGTCCCGGGTGATCCCGGCGTTGTTCACCAGGACGTCCACTTTCCCGAATTTCTCCAAAACCGCCTTGCAAAAGGCGTCCACTTCCGCGGACTTCGTCACGTCGGCCTGGAAGGAAAAAGATTGGACGCCGTTCTTCTCGATCTCGGCGCTCGCCTCGGCGAACATCTCGGGCCGATTGTCGCAGAAAGCCACGTGCGCCCCACACTTGGCGAATTCCACGGCGATACAGCGGCCAATGCCGCGACTGCCGCCAGTCACCACCACGACTTTTCCGCTCAAGTCCATTGAATCACCCCCAAAGGTTGATGGCCGTCGCGTCCCCCGCCTGGGCGACCTCGGCCCCCGGATGGATCTTCTTGATCAATCCGGTCAGGACCTTCCCCGGCCCGACTTCGACAAAGTTCACGGCGCCCCCGGCCACCATGGCGCGAATGGTTTCCGTCCAACGTACCGGCGAGATCAGTTGTCGGACCAGGCTTTCCCGGAGGGCTTCGGGGGTCGACAGGCGCGCGGCGTCGATATCGGAGTAATAAGGCACTTCCGGTTCGCGAAAGGAAACATTCGAGAGCGCCGCGCGAAGACCCTCCTGGGCCGGGCGCATGAGACTGCTGTGGAATGGGCCCGAGACGGGCAGTTCCAGGACCCGTTTGGCGCCCAAGGCTTTGGCTCTTTCCAGGGCTTTTCCGACCGCGGCTTTTTCCCCAGAGATCACGATTTGGCCGGGACAATTCATGTTCGCGGGCTCCACGACTCCGACATCGGAAGCCTCACGACAGGCCTGGGACACTTTTTCGTCCTCCAATTGGAGGATCACCCCCATGGTGCCCCGCCCCCGGCCCGCTTCTTCCATCAAGTCCCCCCGCCGCCTCACGAGACGCACGGCGTCCTCTAACGACAACGCCCTCGCCGCCGCTAACGCGGTGTACGCCCCCAGGCTGTGACCCGCCACGGCCACGAAAGAAACGCCTTTCGACCGAAGGGCGGCCAAGGCCGCCAAGGAACAAGTCAACAACGCCGGTTGTGTCATCGGGGTTTTCTTGAGTTCTTCCTCGGGCCCCTCGAAACAAATCCGGCTGATGGAAAAACCGAGGGCCGCGTCGGCTTTGTCAAAAACCTCGCGGGCCTCCGGGAAGGAGTCATAAAGGCTTTTTCCCATGCCCACGGATTGCGAACCCTGGCCTGGAAAGACAAAAACTCGTTCGTTCACGACTTGTCCCCGAAAAAGGATTTAAAGCCCATGGGGAATCATCTCCCGGATATCGAGCGGTCTCGCGACAACGGTCGTTCGCGGAGAAAAATCGAAAACCTTAAAGTCGGATGACCGTGGTGCCTAAAGTCAACCCGGCGCCGAAGGCCACCAAAAGCGCGGTGTCGCCAGGTTTCAGGCGCCCCGTTTGGATGGCCTCGTCGAAAGCAATGGCCACCGAAGCCGCGGAGGTGTTCCCCACCCGGTCGATGTTGACGAAAATGCGGTCCTGAGTAATGCCAAGTCTTTCCCGCAAGGCCTCGATGATCCGAAGGTTCGCCTGGTGCGGGATGACCAGCGATACTTGGTCGATGGTCATCCCGACGCGGCGCAGAGCCTCGTGGCAGGAGTCCGTCATGGCCTTGACGGCGATTTTAAAGACCTCTCGCCCGGCCATTTTGAGGCAGTTCATCCGATCTTCGATGGTTTTAGCCGTGTTCGGAAACCGGGACCCTCCGGCCGGGATCTTGAGCAGGTCCGCCTGGGTTCCGTCGGCCGTGAGAACCGTCGAGAGAATGCCCGCCCCTTCCCTTCGGGCGGG
>CAZSKE010000112.1:0-7143 GCA_964607325.1 uncultured bacterium
GGGGTTTTCGGCGCTTCGTTTTTCTCGCGATTAGGGAGTTCCATGGCTCACCCCATGACGAGCCTGTCCCAATCCCGCCTCACCATCTGGAAACCCGCCGCGCGGATGGCGGTTCAGCACCCTCTCACCGGGGTCGGATTGGATTGCTTCAAGATCGCCTTCACGAAATACAGCGAATACGATTTCAACGCCTTGGACGGCACCTTCGTGAGTTCTCGCACCGCTCACAACGAATGGCTGCAAGCCGCGGCCACCTGTGGTCTGCCGGGTCTCGCGGCCCTCCTCCTGACCGTCGTTCTTTTCCTCCGCTTGGCCGTACGCCGGATCCGCACGGCGCCCGTGGACCACAAAGCCTTGTGGGCCGCCGTCCTCGCGTCCGGATGCGCTTATCTCTTCCAGAACCTGTTCAGTTTCGGAGTGGCGGCCCTCCTGCTCCTGTGGAACATCCACTTAGCCTCGATCAACCGCGACGCGCCCTTCAAGTCCAACGAGCCTCCGGGACCCTCTCCGCGCCTTCTCTTCCCGGCGCTCGCGTTGTGCGCGCTCCTGGCCGTGCCCGTCGTGACGCGTTTGACGGCGGACCTGAGCTTCGCCCGCGGCATGGCTTATCTGGAATACGTGCAAAAACCCGAACGGTCCCTATCCCCGAGCGAGATCGACCTCCTCACCTCGAAATCCCTGGAATTCCTTCGTCAAGCCTCCGACCGTTTCCCGCTCGAGGTCAAATACCACCTTTACACGGGGATGGCCCTGGAACAACTTGCCGCGTCCCATCCCGAGTCCCTGCGACAAGCCTTGCGGGTCTACGACCAGACCGTGGAATGGGTCCCCTCCAACGCCTACTTCCACAACAACCGCGGCCGAGTCCTTTTACGGATCAGCCGCAACGAGGGGCAACCACCCGTGGAGGCCGAATCCGCCCTGAGGAGTTCGGCGCGATTCGCGCCCGAGAACCCGTTTTTCCTGTCGCAATGGGGCTCCGCGCTGAAAACATTGGGCCGTGACCAGGAAGCCGACGCTCCGCTTTCCCACGCCTTCTCGTTGAACCGGGACGTCGCCTCCAAAACCATGGCGCAGATGGCCATGGACGAGCATCAGGCGGGGCTCAAACAAAACGCCTACGCCCTGCTCGAGGAAGCCCTGGCTCGTCACCCCGGCTCGGCCGAGTGCTGGTTCCTTCGTGGGTACTTGGGGCGCAAAGACGGGAAAAAGCTGCAATCGGAGATGGACTTTGACGAGGCCACGCGTCTGAACCCGGAAATGGCGCGGCTCCGTGAATCTATAAACGAAAACAAATAAACCGCTCGCCACCCAATCCCAACGACCCGCGCCGGGCGTGACTCGGCGGCAAAGAGGTTGGGTTGAAAAGACGGCCGCGGACCTCGCTGTCAGACTTCGATGTCGATCGCGTCCTCGCCCAGGAGCCCCACGACTTCCCGCAAAAACTCCCGCCCCGGCTGGATTTTGCGCTCGTCGCCCGCCTCCACCACCACTTCGCCTTGCTTGCCCGTGACGAGGTGGAACCTCACGCGCGCCTGACCCGGATACCGGGCGCAAGCCTCCCCCACCTTCTTCAGCAAGGCGTCGTCGAACCCCACGGCGTTCACCGTGATGTGGACGACCTTGGCCCATCGCGCGGCCATCTCCTCGAGACGAAGGGCCTCGTTCGCGATGATCTGCACGCGATCGCCCGAGCGGTCCACCCGGCCCCTCAACACCACGAGAGCGTCCTTCTTGAGGAGCCCGGCGTGGGACCGATAGACCTCGGGCCAAGCGATCGCATCCAAATGCGCTCGCAAGTCCTCCAGGATGAACCGCGCGTAAGGTTCCTTGGTTTTTTTGACAGTGCCGACCGTCATGCCCAGGATGAGGCCTCCCACGCGCACCTCGGCCCCGTCGTTCAACTTGCTCACCTCATCCAGGGGCGTGACGTAATGCTCCAGCTCAAAACGGTGCTCGGACAAGGGATGGCCCGATAAGTAGAAGCCCAGCGCGTCCCGTTCCGCATTCAGCAGTTCCGCGGGGCGCATTTCCTTCATGTCGGGGAACGACGCGACGGCCGCGCCCGAGGGATCCTCTTCCCCGGTGAACAACGTGGCCTGTCCGGTCTCGCGCTCCGTTTGAGCCGCATGCGCTTGATGGAGAGCCGGTTCAAGGGACGCCTTCATCTGGGAACGCTTGACGCCCGTGGAATCGAAAGCCCCGGCCATTACGAGACTTTCCAGCATCTTGGGAGTGAAAGACCGCACGTCCACCCTTCGGCAGAAATCAAAAAGGTCCTGAAAGACGCCTCCCGCCTCCCGCTCCTCCAGCAACGCCTTGACGGAAGGACCGCCCACGTTGCGAACGGCCATCATGCCGTACCGAATGGCGGGGGCCCCCGACGCGCCCGAGGGGTATTCCACGGTGAATCCCGCGTATCCCACGTTCACGTCGGGCGGCCTTATCTCGATGCCCAGTCGGCGGCACTCGACCACATATTCGGCGATCTTGTCGGTGTCGCCGGATTCGCTGGTCAGGAGGGCCGCCATGTACTCCGCCGGGTAATGGGTCTTGAGGTAAGCCGCGCGGTAGGCCACCAAGGCGTAGGCCGTGGAATGGGACTTGTTGAATCCGTAACCCGCGAACTTGGCCATGAGGTTGAAAATGTTGGAAGCGACCGCCGGAGGCAGGCCCTTGGCCTTCGCCCCGGCCAGGAAACGACCGCGCTGGCTCTCCATTTCCTCGGGGTTCTTGCTTCCCATGGCCCGTCGCAACAAATCGGCCTGGCCCAGCGTGAAACCACCCAAATCGGAGGCCAACCGCATGACCTGTTCCTGGTACAGAATCACGCCGTAGGTGGCTTGAAGGGCCGGTTCGCAGGAAGGGTGGGGATACTCCACGGTCGAGGGTTTCTTTTTGCGCCGGATGAAATCATCCACCATGTCGCTTCCCATGGGGCCTGGGCGGTACAAGGCCAGCATGGCGACTAGGTCCTCGAACCGGTCGGGTTCCAATTTCCGCAGGTAATCCCGCATCCCGCGTGATTCGAGTTGAAAAACGCCCGACGTGTGGGATTCCCGAAGCAGGACGTACGTGAGGGGGTCGTCGAGGGGCAGGTTCTCGAGATCGGGCCTTTTTCCGTGGCGACGCTCCACGAGCGCGCAGGTGTCTTCCAAGACCGTCAGGGTCCGAAGCCCCAGAACGTCCAGTTTCAGCAGTCCCAGGTCCTTCAGCACGTTCATGTCGTACTGGGTCAACACCTCGCCTCCGGCCCCGCGACACAGGGGCACGGATTCCACCAAAGGCTCACTGCCGATGAGCACTCCCGCGGCGTGCGTGGAAGCGTGACGGACCAACCCTTCCAAGGAACGGCTGATCTCGATCAGGCGGCGCGGGGTTCCCGGCGCCTCGGCCAAAGCCTTGAGCTCGGGCGTCCGCTCCAGCGCCTCCTCCAAGGTGATCTTGGGCTCCGCCGGCACCAGCTTGGCGATATGGTCGATCTCGGGCGGCGGCATCCCCAAGACCCGGCCCACGTCCCGCAACACGGCGCGCGCCGCCAGGGTTCCGAACGTGATGATGTTGGCGACCCGTTCCACGCCGTAGGTCCGGATGAAATGATCGAGAATCTCGCTCCGACGACGGTCACAAACATCCACGTCGATATCAGGGGCGGAGACGCGTTCCGGGTTGATGAAGCGCTCGAAAAGCAGGTCCCATTTCAACGGGTCCACGTCGGTGATCCCCAAGAGATACGCCGCGAAACTACCCGCGGCGCTTCCACGGCCCGGGCCCACGGGAATGCCCTTCTGCTTCGCCTCGCGCACGAAATCCCAGACGATCAGGAAATACCCCGCGAAGCCGGTCTGGCGTATCACTTCCAGTTCCGAGGACAGTCGGGCGGAGGCCTCCGGGGACGGGTCGTTCCCGTACCGACGCTTGAGCCCTTCCCGGCATAAGACTTCCAGGTAACCGGCCTCGTCGGCCGCCACGCCGGGCACCGCGAAGGAAGGCAGTTTCAGCTTCTTGAATTCCAGGGTGAGATGACACCGTTCCGCGATCTCGACGGTGCGCGTCAAGGCCTCGGGGACCTCCTGGAAAATCGCCGCCATTTCCGCAGGCGTTTTCAGGTAGTACTCGGGTGGGGCCGAGGGAGGGCGATTCGGGTCGTCGAGGCAGACGCCCCGGCCCATGCAAAGAAGAACCTCCTGGGCGCCCGCCTCCTCCTTGCGCAAGTAATGCGCGTTGTTGGTGGCCACCAAGCCGAGGCCCAAGCGTTTGGAAAGCTCACACATGCCGGAATTGATCTTCTTTTCGTCCGCCAAACCGTGGTCCTGGATCTCGAGGAAAAAATGATCCTTGCCGAAAATCTCCGCGAGTTCCCCCGCCGCCTTCGCCGCCGGGATCATCTCATCCTTGAGCAGAAAAGAGGCGACTTCCCCTTCCCGGCAGGCGGAAAGGGCGATCAATCCGGCCGAGTGCCGCTTCAGGAGCTCCTTGTCCACCCGCGGGGTTTGGTAAAACCCCTGAAGGTGGCCCGCCGTGGACAATCGCACCAGGTTCCGGTAACCCTCCTCGTTCTCGACCAGGAGCACCAGGTGGTAAGCGGCCTCGGGCAATCCGTGGCTGTGGGTCTTGTCGAAGCGCGAATCGGGCGCCACGAAAGCCTCCATCCCCAGGATGGGTTTCACGCCGTTGGCCATGGCGGCCTGGTAGAAAGGCACGGCGCCAAACAGATTCCCACGGTCGGTCAGGGCGACCGCGGGCGCGCCCTGGGACTTGAGCGCCGCCATCAGGGGCTCAAAGCGCACCGTGCTGGTGAGCAGGCTGTACTGGGAATGGAGATGAAGATGGACGAATTCCGGCCGTTTCATGGCCGCATGATATCAACGCGTGAGGGGCGCATCGACTGAAAGAGCGCGAGAAGCGGGTTCCCGCGTGACCACGCCTTCAATAGGTGGGGTCCGAACCGCCTGAGCCCCCCCCAGTCAAGGGGTCAGGCCCCAAAATCCAGAATTTGAGAATCTCTCAACGGTCCACCCCGAGAATCGAGAATCGACCCGTTCGACGCGCTTCGCTTGCTCAAGGCAGCTGATCGCACCGCGATCAGCAGAGCAATTGAGCAGTCGAGCAGTAGAACAATAGAGAAGGGCTCAATTGCGGTCTACTGTTCAACTGCTCTACTGCTCAACTTGCCGAAGGCCCTGTACCGTGGCGTAGCCTCTGGTACAGGGTCGATTGCTCCAGCATTTCTCGTATCGAGAAATGCTACCCATCCCAGATAAAAAAATCTGCAGTCAACCCTATTTGAAAACCGGTTTTTTAAACTCGCGTTTCGATGAACTCGCGGCCGCTCTTGTATACTGCACCCGTGAGAAACACCCTCCAGCGCCCCGGATTCCTCATCGCGTTTTTCGCGCTGGTTTTCTGCGTCCAAGTGGTTCCCCGGTGGTGGTCCGATTCCATCGTGATGGACGAGGAATGGGAGATCACCGCCGGTTACGAATACTGGAAACGGGGCGATGTCTGGACTCCGTTCGGTTCCACCGCTTCGGGATCCCTTCCCGCCCTTCCTCTCCTGGCCCTGGACCTCCAAGGGCAGGAATTCCTGTCGCAGTTCGAGTTCCCCGCCCGCGGGATCATCTTCGTCTTCATGGAAAACGCCCGGCAGCTTATCCCACTCACCGTCCTCGCCCGTTCGGTAACCTTGATCCTATGCCTGCTGACCCTTTTCCTTCTCGCGCAATGCGTCCGAGGCTCCCCCTGGCCGGAAAAGGCGGCGGCGTTGACGTTGTGGGCCTTCGATCCCACCTGGGTGGCCTTGGGCGGAACCGCTAAATCCGACTGCGCGGGCGCGATGTGGATGCTTCTTTTGGTGCTGTTTTTCAACCGCGCCCAACAAAAGGGCTCCCGGAAAGCGTACCTGGCGACCGGTGTTCTTTGCGCGATCGCCACCACCTGCCGTCACACGAACTTCTCGGCGCCGTTGATCCTGCTGGCCCTGGAGGCGGCCTATTGGATTCCAAGGTCCCTCGATCTCAAAAACAAAGGCGCGGTCCTGAACCTATTGTCCCGTTGGGCGGTTCTCGCCGGGGGGTACCTTCTTTGGGTCGGTTTGGTCTTCTTGCCCGGAACTTTCCTGGAACCCAAGCACCTCACGCCCTTCCACTACTACCTGGAATATCTCGGCCATTTCACCCGCGTGTGGGAGGAGGTCCGCCTAGGGCCCACTTTCCTAGGAGGAGGCGCCGCGGAGGGCGGCGGCTGGTTGTTCTTTCCCTACCATTTCTTTTTCAAATCCACCCTCACATTTCTCGCGCTCACGGGTCTTTCGATCCTCTTGGCCCTCCGTCGCGTGATCCGGCTCGAATCCTGGATCTGGATCCCCGCGGTCGTTCACCTATCGCTTTCCTGGGCCGTGAACCCCTTCATGCTTCCCCGGCATGTCCTGCCCGCGTCCCCTTTCTTGATCCTCGCGGCCGCGCGCGCCTTCCAATGGCTTTGGGAAATGTCGCGGCAGACCCACTCCGTTTGGGTTCGGGCGATCCCTGTCCTCCTGCTGGCCTGGTTTCAGCTCGGCGTGGCGTTTCAATGGCCGCACGCCCTTAGCTACACCAACGAGTGCATGTCGAGATACTACAAGCCGAAATACCTGAGTAAATTCACTTGGCAAACGGACCAAGACGTCAAGCGCCTGGCGGAAACAGGCAAGCGGAGAGGTTGGACCAACGTCCGGTTCGTCTCAGCCGGGCGTATCGATCCACTTTTTTACGGTCTGCCGTGGGAACCCTTTCGAAGCGACGAACTCGAAAAGCCCCGGGAGGGGTGCGTTTACGTGGTGGACACGGCCGTTTATCAAGTGGCCCCGGTCGAGGCGGGAGGGTTCACGTGGTGGACAAGCTGGTTGGTACGTGTCCCCCCCACGGGCCGCGTGTCGGATACGTGGTTTTATTATGAGGTCCCGGGCCCCACTCGTCCCACCGCGGCCTTCCCCTACTTGCCCTCGTTGGTTTACTTCAAGGACGGTTACCCGTTTTATCGCCCCAATTTCAAGCCGGGCAATTTATAGCCGTTGTGTAACTGGGATGCAGGGGTAGCATTTCTCGATTCGAGAAATGCTGGAGCAATGGACCCTGTACCAGAGGCTACGCCACGGTACAGGGC
>CAZSKE010000113.1:0-7137 GCA_964607325.1 uncultured bacterium
AGAAGGTCCAACATGATCTGGGCGGCTTCCACGTTGACAGCGGCCTGTTCCTCGAATATCTCGAAAAAGCTCATTTCTTTCGGTATTAAAAAGCCTAGCATGGACCCCCCCGGAAAGGATTTCATCCGTAGCGCGCCTAAAGCTTTCGGCCGTCCGGAGAATGACAGATGAAAAGACATCGGTCAATGAACGTTAAGCGATTTAACGTGGCTGTAACATGGCCCGGACATCCTTGAAATAAGCGCCCAAACCCACCAGGGTGGGTCCGGGAACCATCCACTCGTCCCGCGTGATGAAATACAACTTGTTTTCCCTGACGGCCCCCAAGGTATTCCATTTCTTCCAGAGCCGCCGATAGGCTTTTTCCGCCCCCGGGCCATTCTCCCCCCGTGTCACCGCGTGGAAAATCACATCCGGGTTTCGCCGCAACAACTCCTCGCGCGAAAGAAGCGCGTACGGCGCCTTGACATCGTCCAGAATGTTGCGAAACCCCGCCTTGAGAAGCAGTTCGCTCACGAAAGTGCCTCGCCCCGCGGCGACCATCTGGTTCAGGGTCCCGGTTTCGGTGCCCGCCACGAAAAGCGCCGTCAAACGCTCTTTCCCCCCGCTGGGCCGGATCGCGTCGATCCGCGCTTCCAGACGCCGCCGAGCGGCGCGGGCCTCTTTTTCCAACCCCAAGGCCTTTCCCAACGCGTCATAGGCCGACAGCGCGTCCGAGAGTCTCGAATTGTCCAGGACGAGCACGGGAACGTCGCGCTTCCTCAGGGACCCGATCAGGGAACCGTAAAAGGGCACGGCCAACACCAGGTCGGGTTTCAGGCGCAGGATGCTTTCAAGGCTGGGATTCAGGAGCCCCCCCACCTTCGGCTTCCTCGCGGCTTCGGGGGGATAACGGCAAAAATCCGTGACGGCCACCAGGCGATCACCCGCGCCCAGGTCGTAGACGATCTCGGTAAAGTGCGGGGAAAGCGACACGACGCGGATCGCGCCCGACGCGACACTCTCGGCCGCCCGAGGGCTCATGGCGCCCAGAAGCAGGAAGGAAAACGCCCAAAAAACTAACCGGGGGATCTTCACGGCGCGGGGTTCTTCCGGGCATAACCCTCAAGCCATGCCAACAGGTCGGTACTGGTGGGGGTATCCACGGGGCTATGCCCCAGGTATTTATAAATGATCTTTCCGTCCGGTCCCACGATCACGACAAGCGGTTTGGAGATGTCCTTGCCTTCATGGCCATCGACATGCCGGGCGCCATAGGCGTCGATGACCTCCAAGTACTTGTCCGACAATAGCGGAAACGGGAACCGCCAGGAGGCGTTGAAATCGGCCAAAGCGGTTATTTCATCCGTGTTGATGGCGACGATGGCGGTCTTCCGTTCCGCGAATTCGTCGGCGTCCCGCTTGAGGTCGAGTAATTGGTTCAAACAGGCTTGGCACCAACTGCCACGGTAAAACACCATCAACAGGTACCAACCCGGTTTTCGGTCGGTCAATTTGATCTTGCGCCCGTTGGCGTCGGGCAGGTTGAAGCGGTAGGCTTCCTCCCCCACCCCGAGACCCCCGGGCTTGGAGGGGCCTTGAGGCGAGCAGGAAACCATCGCCAACACGAGTGAAACTATCACAGTTGAAAAAAGAACGAGCCGTTTCATGGCTTGAAATTTTAAACTACCTACCGATCGCGAACAAGATAAGAACCACCCATCGAAGCCCTCACGATCTATGAGGAGGGGTCGGTGATCGAAAACAAAGGTAAAGGCTTTGCCAATAACGGGCCACGACCGTCTGAACGCCGGCAGGCGGCTTTAACCGTGTTTCCTTTTGTCCCTATCGGAGGTGTAATGGTTCCATGCAAATTCTTCTGGCCCCGGACAAGTTCAAGGGAACCTTGGCCGCCGCGCAAGTGGCGGAGGAAATCGCCGATCGTTTGGCCCGTTTACGACCTAATTGGGACCTGCGAACCTGCCCACTGGCGGACGGAGGCGACGGGACGCTCCTCGCCCTTGAGTTCGTGAAAGCCCGGCTGGAGACCGTCTGGGGCCTCTACCTGTGGCCCGCTCGATTGGCGCTCCTGCCCTATGCCCGGCTTTCACGACAAGCGCGGCCTCTGGTGGCGATCGAAGCCGCGTCCTGCGTCGGTTTGGCCGGTCTTCCCAAAAAATACCGAAAACCCCAAACCAACACGTCGTACCCGTTCGGCGATCTCCTGGGTAAGGTCCACCAGAAAGAGAGCCTCGCGCAAATCGCCTTGGCCTTGGGAGGCACGGCCACGGTGGATGGCGGCCTCGGTTTTCTCGCCGCCTTGGGGGCTCGATTCGAGAGTTCCAATGGCGCGCCCCTCGAATTCCCCCGGTTGGGCCCCTTGGCCGCGGTGGCCCGCGCCGACCTCGCGCCCGCCCTGCGGCGATGGGGGGAAGTCCGCTTGGAAGCCTGGTGCGATGTGCAATCACCCCTCCTGGGGCCCGCGGGCGCGGCGCGGATGTTCGGTCCGCAAAAAGGCGCCAGCCCCCTCGTGGTCCGTCGCCTGGAAGACGGCATGAAAAGTTTCGCGGACGTGTTGGAAAAAGCCGTGGGCCGGGCATTGAGGGACTTGCCGGGAGCGGGGGCGGGCGGAGGACTGGGTCTCGCGGTCGCCGCTTTAGGCGGCTCCCTTCGGAACGGTTTCGAGGCGTTGTCCGATATCCTCGACCTGGAGGCTCGCGTGCGAAGGGCGGACGTGGTGGTAACCGGCGAGGGCCGGTTGGATTCCTCGACGCGGCAAGGCAAAGCGCCCTGGGGCGTGAAGGCCCTGGCCGAAAAACTCGGAAAACCCTGTTACGCCCTGGCCGGCAGTGCGGAAGACCCGGGAGAGGGTTGGGCGGGCGTGGCCACCCTGTTCGACGGCCCGGTGGAAACGGGCGATCCCAAGCTCAAGCGCCTGGAATCCCGCTGGGAAAACGCCGTAAAGCGCCTCGTCGGATTGATTCAAAACCGGGCTTAGCAGGTTGAACATTTCGACAGGGATTTTTTCCCGGCGCGTCATCCTTCCGCAAGGCCCCTTTTCCGCGTGAAAAATTCTTTCTGGTGGCGTTTCCCGCGCGACACCCCATCCCTGGTGTTTTTATGTCACATTCCCCCCCGCGCCATTTTTTATCACCTCTTCCGCCCACCCACCGCCGAACCGGAGGTACAATAAACCTCACGTCACACGTTCGATCCGCAACCGTTCGACCACTCCATTCTTCGCCCGACCAGGGGATTTGACGATGGAACCGACGCCGGTCCGTATCCTTCTCGCCTCCCCCCATCTTTACGATTTCCTTTTTTTCAAGAAACTGCTCGCCCAATTGGACGGCTTCCCCGCCCGCATCGATCACGTTCCCGCCGAACGGGGCGCCTTGGAAAACCTCCCCGCGGACACACACGATATCTGGTTTCTGGATTGCCCTTCCGAAAGCGAGGAGGGATTCGATCTCGCGGCTTGGGCGGCTTCCCGTGAGAAACGACCCATCCTGGTAGCGCTCGTTCGGGGCCAGGATCCGGCTTTCCTCAAGAGCCTTTTCGAGTCCGGCATCGACGATTTTTTGATCAAGGGAAGACTCGACGCGGGGCATCTGGAAGCCACCCTGAAGGAAGCCCTGCGCCGCCGTGAGGAAATCGGCCCCAACCGCCGCCGAAGCGCCCGGGACATCCTCAAGAGCGTGGTCCACGCCGGCGCGTGGTTTTGGGAATGGGACACCCTCCGTCAAACCATACGATTCCCGCTCGATTGGAAAGCGCAGGCGGGCTTCCCCGCCACCGAAGCCCTGGTGCACCCCACCGAATGGCTGGACCGGGTCCACCCGGAGGACCGGGCCCTCCTGGAAAACCGCCTCGCGTCCCTGAAAGAGGGACACATCACCTTCTTCGACCTGGATTACCGCATCGCGTTCGTGGGAGGTTGGCGTTGGCTGCGTTGCCACGCGGCGCGCTTGCCGGGGGAGGGGGACAACGTGTCGTTGGTGGGAGGCAGTCACCAGGACATCACCGATCTCAAGAAGCTCCAGGAACGCCTGGCCCAACACGCCTATACCGACGACCTGACCGGATTGGCCAACCGCGCGTTGTTCTTGAACCGGCTGGAACAGGCCCTGGCTCGGTTCGCGCGTTATCCCAAGCAGGGCTTCGCCGTGATCGCGCTCGACGTGGATCACTTCAAGCGTTTCCTGGACAGCGCGGGATACCGCGCGGGGGATCGCGCCATCCTGGAAATTTCCAAGCGACTCACAACCCAGCTCCGCACGGTGGACACCGTGGCGCGCGTCGGCGAGGACCAGTTCGCCCTTCTCTTGGCCGATGTCGAGGGCGTTCCCGACGTGCTGGCCGCGGCCCGACGCCTGTCCCTGGCCATGTCCGAACCCATCCGGGTGGACGGGCAGGAATGCGTCCTTCCGGCGAAAATGGGCATCGTGCTTTCTCAAAGCGGTTGCGGTGAACCCGAGGACATCCTGCACGACGCCTTCACGGCCATGTACCGCGCCAAGCGGGGCAAGAACGGCCCCTTCGAGCTTTTCGACCCGGCGATGCGACGTCACGCGAAGGACCGCCTCACGATGGAGGGCGAGCTTCGGCAGGCTCTCAAGCGCGGCGAATTGCGCGTTTTTTATCAACCCATCATCCGGATCTCCCACGGGGGACTTTCGGGATTCGAGGCGCTCGTGCGTTGGATGCACCCGGAACGGGGACTCATCCCCCCCTCCGAATTCCTTCCCCTGGCGGAGGAAACCGGCTTGATCGTCCCCCTGGGCGACTGGGTCCTGCGGGAAGCCTGCCGCCAAATGCGCCAATGGACCCAGGAATACGGTTTGAGCGAGGATCTGGCCATCAACGTGAACTTATCCTCGCGTCAGTTGGGACAAGCCGATCTGGCCGGGCGCGTCCTGGAGGTCGTCCGGGAATCCGGCCTCGATCCCTCCCGCCTCCGTCTTGAGATCACCGAAAGCGCCTTGTTCGAGAACGAGGAAACCTCGCTCAGCAACCTGCGGCGCCTGAAAGCGCACCGCTTGAAGTTCCACTTGGATGATTTCGGGACGGGCTATTCCTCCCTCAACCACCTGTGCCTTCTGCCCATCGACGCCGTGAAAGTGGACCGCTCCTTCGTGAGCCGCATGCACGAGCCGGGCCGCCCCACCGACGTGGTGAAAGCCATCGTGTTGATGGCGCGCGAGCTGGGCCTCGGCGTGGTGGCGGAGGGCGTGGAGCGGGAACTGCATTACCAACGATTGAAGGAACTGGATTGCGCCGAAGCCCAGGGTTTTTACTTCTCAAAACCCATTGAAGCCGCCGCCGTCGGCCCCTGGTTGTCCCCCGTTCACCAAGGGTGAGCCCATACGGTTATTCGTGATCGGTTTTTTTGAGAGCCCCTCGCCACACCACCCCACCCACAAATAAAGCATCGAGAACGATGAACGCCGCCACGAAAACCACCCCGCCCGTCGAAGAGCCGTAACTGTGCAACCCCGAGCCTAAAACGAAATTCACGCCGTACCAGGCCATCACGATCCCTAAGAAAGCCGTGAGGACTCCCACGACGAACCCGAAATCCCTCAGCCATCCCGCCAAGCGCCCATGCAAGACCGCGAGGTAACCCAACAGCGCGATGAGGGCCCAGGTTTCCTTGGGATCCCAACCCCAAAACCTTCCCCAGGAAACGTTGGCCCAAAGCGCCCCGAGAAGGATCCCCGCGGCCAACAAGACGACTCCCGCCTGCACGGACCGGTAGATCCAAAGGGCGGCTTGTGCCACGCGTTCCCGATTCGACGGATTCCCGCTGATGATCCACAGGGCCCAATGCGCCAACGCCCAGGAAAGCAGGAAAGCGGCGTAACTCGAGGTAATCGTGAGGACGTGGACGGCCAACCAGAAATTGCTCCGAAGAACCGGTTCCAAGGGGTGGATACCCGGATCGAGCGAGCTGGCGGCGACGTCCGCCAAAAGAAAACCCACGATTCCCGTCACGGCTCCCCCGAGCGCGAAAACGCGCTTTCGATGAAAGCCCTCGAAAACAATGGCGAAAACCGTGGCCCCGAAGATCGCCCAGACCAGCGATTCGTACATGTTGGTCACGGGTGGCCTGCCCCCGATCATCACGCGGAGTGTAAAACCGGCCGCGGCCACGAGGATCCCGCACAGATACGCCACCCAGCCCGCGATGTAGGTTTTACGGGTTTCGAACAACGCCGAGAAGCCGAACAAAAGCGCCGCCAGCAAGAAAAGCATCCATACCCGTTGAAACAACCTCAAATGATTGGTGGCCACTTCGAGGGCGATCCTGTTCTTGTCCAGCGTGGGAGCCACGCCGATCGTGGAGAGCCGTTCCCGCAACTGACGCGCCGAGTCCGCGTAGAGAGGGACATTCCCTTCCCTCCAGCCGCGAAGAAGCCCGGAAACGTCCGCGAGGGTTTGCTCGGGCGTCGAGGGGCCGATTCCCTCACCCGGCCCCTCGCGGGCGAACATGCCCAGGTCGACCAGCGAAAGCCACGCCCCGTTCGGTTCGCGCGGGACCGCAACCACGCGAAGGGCGTCCCCGGTTTTGATGTCTCGGTACAACTGAAGCCTCTCCACGACTTGAAGCGCCTCCCGGTCGACTTCCTCCAAGGCCTGGCCCCGGGCGCTCGCTAGGAGCGCTTCCTGGGCCAAGGACAAGAAGACGTCGTTTTTCAAAAGCGCCTCGGGTGAAAGACGGCGTTGGTCGGGAGGGACGCCCAATCGCTCGCGCAAACGCGGGTGATCCACCCGCACGAAAGGTTCCTGATCGCTCTCGGGACGCGCCATCCAATCCAAGAGGGTTTCCAAGGCCCTCGGACGCCCCCACCGCTCTTGGCCCGTGATGAACCGCGCCGATTCCCGCGCGAAGGTATCCAGGGGTTTGACGCGACCTCCCGCTTGGATGGGGATGGACTCGAAGTCCCGATGCTCGAACGTCGCGGCCAGGGCCGATCCGGCGAGCGCCCACAGGATGACCGCCAGTATCCACCGCAGTGGGCGCCCACCTCCCTCAAGCGTCCCGTGAATCACTCGACGGTCATTCCGCATTGTGAATTCCTCGTTGCCCATTTCCTTTTTTTATCAGGTACATCAGCAGGATGCCCAGGACCAGGACCAGGGAGCCAATGGTTTTCA
>CAZSKE010000114.1:0-7020 GCA_964607325.1 uncultured bacterium
CGCGGTCGCGGTGTTCGTATCCGTGAAGGTGAGCGTCTCCGTGACGGTATCCGTCCCAGTCGGTGTGAATGAGGATGAGGGTGTCCGGGAGGCTGTCTCGGTCACCGTGAAGGACGGCGTAGATGTCATCGAACTACTGGGCGTGGCCGAAGCCACCGGCGTATGCGTGCCCGTCGGCGTCAAGGTATCCGTCCCGGTCGATGTTGAAGTGAACGTATCCGTCGGCGTCCAGGTGGCCGTCGCGGTCGCAGTGGGGGACGCGGTGGACGTCATCGTCGATGTTCTCGTGAATGTTCCGGTCGATGTCGGCGTTTCACTATGCGTCAAGGTCGACGTCCCGGTCCAGGACGGCGTCGTCGAAGGCGAAGCCGTCCGGGTCGGCGAATACGTGCGCGTCGTGGTGTGGGTAGGCGGGATGGACCCCGTCGGCGTCAGGGGTTGCGTCCCCGTCTCCGTCCCAGTCGGCGTTGTAGAAGCGGTTGGAGTCCGGGAGGCCGAAACGGTGAGGGACACCGTGGGTGTCATCGAATCCGTCGCGCTCGGAGACCTTGTTGATGACGAAGTCGGCGAGGGGGTCGGTGTCCTGGTCACGGTCGACGTGTGGGTGCGGGTATTTGTTTCCGTGAAAGTCGGCGTAAACGTGCGGGTCGAAGAATTTGTCATGCTGGGCGTCGGCGTAAAGGACCTCGTGAACGTCAACGTCCTGGTCGGTGAATACGTGTGCGTCGTGGTATGGGTGGGCGGGATGGATCCCGTCGGCGTTGGAGAAGCTGTTGGAGTCCGGGAGGCTGAAACGGTGAGGGACACCGTGGGTGTCATCGAAACCGTCGCGCTCGGAGACCGGGTCACCGTCGCAGACCTCGTCGGCGACGAAGTCGTCGAATGGGTCGAGGTATAGGTTCTCGTGATTGTGTTTGTATGGGTGTCGGTATTCGTCGAAGAAGGCGTGGAAGTCGGCGTCCTAGTCAGGGACGGCGTAGCCGAAGGTGAAGACGTCCAGGTTATCGAATGCGTGAAGGTTCTTGTGTGGGTGGCGCTTACCGTGGAAGTGTTGGTACGGGGTGGCGTGCTCGTCGCGCTGGGGGTGGATGAAGCCGTAGAGGTGCGTGTCCTTGTATGGGTATTTGTGTTCGTAAAAGACGGCGTCCCTGTCGTCGTACGGGTCACCGAGGAGGTGTGTGTCCGCGTGTGGGTGCGGGTGGAACTCACCGTGGCGGTAGGGGTTCGGGTCGGGCTAGGGGTGGGCGAAACCGTTTGAGTGTCGGTAAATGACCTTGTCGGGGTTTGGGTGAATGTGTTGCTTCGGGTGGAGGTCGTACTGAAAGTCGGCGTCCAGGTGAAACTCCTGGTGGCGGAGAGGCTGGAAGTCTGCGTGAAAGTAAAAGTCCTGGTGGGGGTGGCCGTCGGGGTGGAAGTCAAGGTGGCGGTTCGCGTCGAGGTGACGGTGAAGCTTCTCGTTGACGTGGGGCTGGCGGTGGCAGTCGGTGTCAACGTCCTCGTGAAGGTGTTGGACGGGATGAACGTCGTCGGCGTGAGCGTGGCCGTCACGACAACGGCCGCGCCGTTGAGGCAGACGTTGTCCACGAGGATCGTGCCGTCCACATTCGTCGCGTTGATGAAATCCAGGAAGGAAAAACTCGTCACACCGTTCAAAAGCGAGGTCAGAGGGATACTCACGGTCTTCCAGGTGCCGTCGATGGACCCGCCGCCCACGAGATAATCGGTCACCGTCACGGGGCTACCCGCCGACCAATCGACGCGGAAAAGCAGGGTGGACACGGTTCCCGAGGTGGCTTTGATGTTGAAGGAGAGGTGCGTGGCGCTTCCCACGGCCTTGGCCGTGGTTTTCGTCCAGCGTTCCTCCTGCCACCAGCCGGGATTCACGAAGGCCACCTGCATGGCGTTCGAGGGGTTCCCGCCCGTGACCTGGGTGATCGTGCCCGAACCCCCGTTGGTGACCGTGCCGTTCGACAACTGGGCTCCCGTGGTATCGCCATCGTAGAAAACATCGCAGGGCCCCGGGGTCAATGTTCGCGTCGGGGTGGCCGTGGGGCTTCCGCGCGTCGGCGTCCGGGTCAGGGTGGGCGTATGGACCGGTGTCACATTGCCGAGGCAGGAAGACATCGCGTTGATGACCGTCAAGGGGTTCCAGTTGTCCACCGTCGGAGGGTTGGTATACGTGGTCGAGAGGACGTTCGCCGTGGTGTACAAAGCGGCTTGGGCGCTCGTCAGCATGGTGATCCAAGCGGGCCGCGCCGGAGTGATGCCGCTGGTGTTGTTGTATTCGCCGTAACGGGCCGTCGCCTCGTTGGCGGGATCCCCCCAGTTGTCCCACCCGTCCGCCACGATGGAATTGCCGAACGCGGAATTCAAGAACGCCACTGCGGCATAGGGGCGCCAAGGGCGCCCCAAATGCGTGGTGATGCCGCTGTCCGACGTGACCGTGGCGTTGAGGAAGACGTACCCGTAAGTCACATAGTTTTCAGTGGAAGCCGCCGTCAAGGCGGTGCCGCCGTGGGAATGGATTTCACACGACTGGAAAACGGCCGTGGAAGGCCCGAAGATGAAATCCGTGTTCCCCGCGAAATAGCAGTTCTGGAAATACTGCCGGCATCGTCCCGCATACACGGTATCGTCCGGCCCCAGGAACTTACAGTTCGTGTAAACCGTCTTGTCCCCGTTGATGTAGATGGCCAGGGCGGGGTCGTGGGCGATGGTCGTGGAATTCTGGAAGGTGATGTTGTTGGCGTAAAAACCGGCCGCGTTGATGTACGTGCTGGAGGAACCGCTCGTGCCGAACGTCACCCCGGTGGAAGGGTTGATCTTCTGCGCGTGGTTGTCATAGGTGAGCGTCACGCCCGTCGCGCTCTCGCCCCAGAGGGTCACGTTGGTCTTGTTGCTCGCGAGCGTGATGGGTTCGTAGTAAGTGCCGTTCTTCACCAGGATGGACGTCCGGGTCGAGCTGTTGGCCGGCACGGCGTCGAATGCCTGCTGGATGGTCGTGAAGTTGCCGGACCCGTCCTTGGCCACGACGTATTGGAAACACGTCGTCGTGGGGGTCCTCGTGGGGGTCCTCGTGGCGGTGCGCGTCGGCGTGTTGGTGCGCCCGGGAGTGAGCGTTCGGGTGGGCGTCGCCGCGGCTCCCCCGCAATTGATGTTGGTCAGCGTGGCGCCGGCGTAGGACCTCACCTGGGATTCCACCGTCGAGGCGGCGTCAATCGTCAGCGAATAGGGCGGAGTGAAAGCCGTGCCGCTCCCCGACGTGTTGCCGGTGCAAGAGGTGAAAATGTTGTTGCGCGCGGTCACGGCCGTGAAATCGTTGTTGTAGAGGTCGATGGGGAGTCTCACCCCGATGAAAACGTTGCTCTCGACCAACAGGTCCGCCTCGAACCCCGCCCTCACGCATTGATTGTTGCCCGAGCAGGTGTACAGGTTGTTGACGATATGCACCTGGCCGAAACGCACGCGAGGCATGCGCTCCAGGACACCGTCCGCCCACCAATCGTACTGGAAGGTGACCTTGATCTTCCCCCGATCCGAGGTCATGGAATCGGAGTTACCCAACAAGTCGCAGAACATGTGGTTGGAAGACGCGGAAGTGTAGTGGAACTTGGTCCAGGTGACGCTGATGTAGTTGGAACCGTTGGTGATGTCCAGGTTTCCGTCTTGCCCGTCCCAGATTTCCAAGTGGTCCAGCCAGACGTTGGTGGCGTTCTGGACGGAAACGCAGTCCACGCCGTCGACGTCGACGGCGCCAGGACCTTGGATTCTCATGTTGCGGAGGATGACGTTGCTGGCGTTCCGGATATCGAAGCCGCCGACGAGGGTGGCGCCGGGAAGGCCGAAGATCGTCTTGTTGGAAGCCACCGTCACGCGCGTTCCGACCCCCGCGCCCATCGTGCCTTGGACGTAGATGACCGCGGCGGACGAGGAGGAAGCCTGGGTCTGCAGGGCGGCCAAGGTGGACACGGTCACCGCGGCGGCATTGCCGCCCCCGGTGGTCCCGCCGTTTTGCGTGCACCAACCCACTGGCGCGCAAAGGTCGGCGCCTTGGCACGGAAGGACACCGAACCAGATCCAAAAGCCCCAAAAAACGAAGGATAATTTGCTAAAACGTTTCAATGACTTCGCACCTTTAATGAGCCGCGAAACAACCCGCGAAGTTGTCAACCAGCCTCATTATATTGTCGCCATTCTTTTCTTTACAACCATTACGGGGAATACTTTCTCACCCGAACCCGCTTCAATCCTCCCAGGTCTTCTTGGAAATCGTGAGAAGGGGGAGAAAAACCAGCAGGATCGGCGTCAGTGACCAAGGGCGTATGGAAGTCTCCGCCCAGGAGTCGCGATAACGGAACAACACCAACGCGACGCACAAAACGATCATCAAATACAATGGGAAGAGCAGTTTCCAATAGCGGACACGGGGATGTTTCCAGGGGGCGAAATAAGCGACGACCGCGACCGACAAGCCGAAAGCCGCGAGACCCGCCAAGCCATAACCCCAAGCGCCCTGAAACAACCACACGATGGCCATGACCAACACCCATAAGAAGGCGCCCAGCCAACCGCCGATCCACCCCCACTTCTCGCCCGAACGGTTCATCCTCCGCCCTCCCAACTCTTATTTTGCCGGGGAAACCGGCAACGCGGCCAGGGGCAACGCGGGGGCGTTGGGATTCTCCGCGGATCGGAAGGAAACCCAAGGCGCGGGCCCGTCATTCGCGTAATCCACGAGCAATTCCACCCGATGAACGCCCGCCGTGAGCGACAGTTTTTTGTCCACCCTTCGGGATCCCATTCGCTTGATCGGACGATCGTCCAGGATCGTCTTCCCATCCACCTTCACCACGCACGAATGCTGGGAATCGTACGTCAGGAGGTATTTCCCCGGGCGGTCCACCGCCACGCCGCCCACGAATCTCGCGGTGTACATGGCGTAGTTCTTCCAGAACAAGCGAGGGGCATTGAGATCAGGCGCCCGGTCCTGGTAGAGGACGTAACCCCTCGCCAACCCCAGGTGGCTGTAATAAGTCCGTGACCATTCCGTTTCGCCCGACTGCCGGACATGAAAGCGCGGCTCCAGTTTTTTCCTTTTGCGCGAGGCGGAGGCCTTGATCACCTCCGGCCAGGGGATCCACGCCCTACGGAGAACCGCGGGCGAGCCCGGGGAACTGGCGTTAAACACATCCTGGAATTCGGCGGCGGGAAATTTCTTCCTCAGCATATTCTCCAGTTCCGTCTGGGGCGGGGACAGGATGATCACCAGGTCCTTCCCCGCCTCTCCCGGGCCCAGGACGATGACATTGTCCCGGTAGAGGAAACCCACGCCCATCTTTTCCACCAAGACGTCGATGCCGCCCCAGGCCGCGAAACTGCCTTTATAGTCGTCGAACGCGGCCAGATAAACCCGATGGGCCCGCGAGTCCTTCGCGGCCAACCGGGCCGTCAAGGAATTGCTGTCCACCAAACCGTCCATGTATTGGGGATAACAACGTTGATAGGTCAGGACACCGGCGCCCGCCAAAAAGACGGCCGTCAAGAAAGCCAAGACCCATCCCGAAAGCCTCGAGGGAAAAACCGCCCTCGCCGCGCCTATAACGCGATCCATCCCCAAGGCGCCCAGGACCAGCAGTGGCGCCGCGGCGCTCATGATTTTTCCGGTGTGCGCGTCCCCGCTCAACAGGAAAGTGCTGACCCCCACGAGCGAAGCCCCCAAGAGGAACAGGTTTTTCAAACCCAAACGCGACAGAGCGACCGCCAGGCCCAAAGCGATCGCCAAGGCGCTCGGAAAGCAAAAGAACGCGTCGCTCGCGACCGGGCAATCCGGCCCTCCGGTTTGACCGAAAAACATGAAGTTCGTCAGGTAATGAAACTGCTCCATCAGCCGTTGAGCCACTTGGGAAGGGTTCATTCCCCCGAACATGTTCAGCGAGGCGAGGCGGCCCTGGATGATGGGGCTCGCCAGGACCGGGCTCGCCAGCAGGACGGCCACGAAGGTCCCGGCCACCCACGCCGACCACTTCGGGTGTCTTCCCTCCGCGAAGGTCCCCCCGACAAACCGGAAATAAGCCGGCAGGAGAACCGCCACCAGGACGGCGGGCAGGAAAATTCCCGATTCGGCGATCATCCGGGACAGGGTGTTGGGGTATTTCCAGAAATTGATCGTATAGACGCAAAAAGCCGCCACGAGGGTCGTCACGGCGGCCAGGAAGAACTTGTCGCCCGTCCTCAAGGATTTTCTTTCCTCCCGGTCGGACCAAACCCAACACAGCACCGAGAAGATGAAAAAAGGGAAAAAGGGCCGGAAGGACGCGTAGGTGTAGACCCCGAACGCCGTGGCCGCGCCCCATTGGAGAAAATGGCTCAGGTCGGGTTTGCGGAGCAACCGGAACAGGAACAGCAAGGCGACCACCACGCCCAGCAGGACGCTGTTGAAACGAAGGTAGATCATCGAGGACAACATGACCAAGGGTTTGCTGACCGCCCCCAGCCCCGCGAGGAGCAGGCCCAAGCGGCGCCCGCCCAATTCCTTCCCGATCAGGTAGAACACCCATAGGGAGGCCATGCCGATCAGGGACAGGATGATCCTGTGGACCACGATCGACGGAAGGTCCGGCAGGAGGAAAAACACCAGCCCCCCGAAGTAGGGGAAAAACGGCTCTAAAGAACCGGGCGGGACGATGAAATCGAAAAAGTGGAAATCCACCTTGATGCGGCCTGAGACCATCTCCTCCGCGCAATCGTCCCAATAGGTCCCGGGGATGTCGCCGAGGCGGTGGAAGCGCAGGTAAGCGGCGCCGATCAGGATCAAGCCCAACAGGATCCGCGTGATCCAGGGAGACAGGTCCCAACCGGGCGGGGTGGCGGGAAGCGCGCGGCAAGCGAAAACCAAACGCGCGATCACGAATAAAAGGATTCCCTGGATGAACGGGGCGTTGAAGGGACGAAGTTGGGGGAATATCCAGTGGTAGGCAGGCAAGGTGGCGGCCACGAGCGCCAAAAGGGACAGACAGGATA
>CAZSKE010000115.1:0-7005 GCA_964607325.1 uncultured bacterium
TTCCCCTTGGCCTGCTCCAAGACTTACCGGGTCGCGCCCCAGGCCCCCGCGCCCATTCACGTCCAGACCCACACATCGACACCCGATCCCACGACATCCTCCACCTGGACGCCGGTGTCCACGGACACCTTGACGGAGGTTCCCACCGACACGCCCACGCGAACTCCGACGACATCCTCCACCTGGACGCCGGTGTCCACGGATACCCCGACGGAGGTCCCCTCCGACACTTCGACGCGCACTCCGACCGAAACGACGACGGAGACATCCACCGATGTCCCCGCCGAAACACCCACGGAAACCCCGACGGAAACCGTCGAGCCTCCGCCCATTTACTGCACCACCACCCCTGTCACGCCGTCCTACTACAACGAAGTCGAGCCGGTTGGGGTCGGGGGGGCGGTCAACGGAACCAACGAGAATTGCAGTCCGGGCGAGGATATCGGGGCCATCGCCGCGGGAACCTCTCGCGTGGTGACCGGCAGTCTTTCCCACTCGGGCAACACGGGTTCGACCTGGGATGGCGAGAACGACGACATGGATGTTTTCGCCTTCACGGCGGAGACGACGGGGACCTGGGCGTTCTCGCTGGATTGCTTCACGAACGGCACGGACACGAACGATTTCGACCTTCTATTGTTCGGCTCGAACTGTCCCACGTTTCCCATTTTTTTCGAGGCGCCGGCGCTCTATGGTTCCGCTTATTACGGCCCGACGGAGATCTTCTCCTTCGACCTCACGGCGGGCCAGACGTACTACGCGATGGTGATCGGTTGGGAGGGCCAGCCCATGGCCACGTATCGGCTGGTGATCGCGTCTCCCTAAATCGCCGGGGCTCCTGGGCGGGGCTTCGAGTTATCAGGTACCCATGAACCGTCACATGAAGCTCGCCGTCGAGGAGGCCCTTCGGGGGCTACGTCGAAAGGACGGGGGCCCGTTCGGCGCGGTCGTGGCGCGGAAGGGCCGCGTGATCGCGTCGGCGCACAACACCGTCATCCGGACGAACGATCCCACCTGTCACGCCGAGATCAACGCCCTGCGGGTCGCGTCTAAAAAGCTCAAACGATTCGACCTCTCCGATTGCGAGGTGTATTCCACCTGTGAGCCCTGCCCCATGTGTTTCGCGGCGTTGCACTGGGCGAAAATCACGAGGCTGTATTTTGGTTGCACGAGAAAAGACGCTGAGAAAATCGGGTTCGATGACAAGTTCATCTATGACGCCATCCGGGGCACGGCGAAACGCCGGCAAATCCAGGCCTGTTCAATGGATCGGGAGAAGTGCCTGGTTCCATTCGGAATTTGGCGAAATATGAAGGATAAAGTCCGCTATTAGACACCCCACTAAAACCCATGGGTGAAATCTCGGGCGGAAGAGGGACTGTGTTTGTATTCTGGATCAAAGGGCTGACCTTCGGCCTGGTCGCGGCGGCTCCGGTGGGACCGATGTCGCTCCTGTGCCTTCATCGCGCGTTCGAGCGTGGCGTCAAGGCGGGTGTCCTGACCGGTTTGGGGATCGCGTGCGGCGACCTGTTGTATTCATCCCTGGCCGCGGGCGGGTGGACGGCGTTCGCGTCCGGTGGGAGCTGGATGCGGGCCGTTCAAATCGCGGGGGGGCTCTACCTGGTTTGGATCGGGACCGGCATCCTTCGGCGCAAGTCCGAACACACACCCGTCGAGGAGCCCCAGGCCGTCAATGTCTGGTTGTCCGCCTTTTTGCTCACGCTCGCCAATCCCCCCACGATTCTGATCTATCTGGCCTTGTTTTCCTCCGTGCTTCCCAGCGCGGGTTTATCCGCTTGGGAGACGGTGGCTCTTCCGGCGGGGGTTTTTTGTGGCTCGTTTCTTTGGTGGGTTTTTCTCACCTGCGGCGCCACCCGCGTGGGCCAACGCTTATCGCCCACGGCGTTCAAACGGATCAACGTCGTTTCGGGACTTATCCTGATCGCCTTCGGGCTTTGGGCGGTTACACAGGGCTGGGGGAGGTTCGGCTGAGGCTTCGATGATCCCGGAAAAGTTCCGGGCCACGCCCCCCCGCGTCTTGTCATGATGACAAATTGGAGAATTAGGGAAAATCCCCGCGGCGCTTTTGGGGATCCGGAAGCCGATTCACGCGCCAGGTCTCAAAATTCCTACCATAAAAACCATGACGAGTGTCATAATTACGCGCCGGTGCCGGGACTACACTGCGGCTCTTTCCGGATGGTTTCCCCGCGGGTTTCAGGACGGAATCCCGGGGCCGCCCAAGTTTTGAACCAGAGGTGTCCTTTATGCCCCTCAAGTACGTCAATCGTTCCGACCTCAACAAATGGGTTGAGGCCCTGATCCGCGACACAAACCGGAAATTCTACGGCGTGAAAGAAAAGGACGGCAAATTCGATTTCGGCGAAATCACCGAACCGTCCGAACTCCGCCTGGATTACGACACCACGATTCTTCCCCCCAAGAAATACTTCCAACCGCCGCAAGAAACCCTTTTGCGCTTCAAGACGGGCGGGGCCGATTACGAGGGCGTGATCGACAAGTCGCCCTTCGTCGTTTTCGGCGTCCACCCCTACGACGTCATCGCCATCAACCAGATGGACAAGCTTTTCACGATGGAGAACCGCGACGAGCACTACTTGGCCCGTCGGGAGGCTTCCGTCCTCGTGGGCCTGGATGTCGAGACCATCTCGGCGAACCATTTCGCGGGGTCCATGGGCACCTCGATCGCCAAGACGGGCTGGGATGTCCTGTTGACCCGCCTGGGCGACCACTACTTGGTCCAGTCCGCCACCCCCAAGGGGGAGAAGCTCATGGCGTCCCTCGCGGGCGGCGTGAAGGGGACGAGCGAGCACTTGGCGGAACGGGAGAAGGTCTGGCTCCGCAATTGCGCCGAGATGAGAAAGCACGAATTGAAATGCGCCCCGGAGGATCTGCACGCGGTTCTCGAGAAGGGTTACGACCACCCGATTTGGGAGGAGAAATCCCGTCTCTGTTTCTCTTGCGGCTCATGCAACCTGGTTTGCCCCACTTGCTATTGTTTTGACGTCCAAGACGACGTGAACTGGGACCTGAAATGCGGCGCTCGCTGTCGGTCCTGGGATGGTTGTCTCCTGAAGGATTTCGCGACCGTGGCCGGGAACCACAACTTCCGCAAGAGGAAAGCGGACCGTTACCGCCACCGCTTCTTACGCAAAGGCAAGTACGTCCCCGAGAAGATGGGGCAGATCGCCTGCGTGGGCTGCGGGCGTTGCATCGCGGCCTGTGTGTCTAAAATCGCCAATCCGGTTGAAGTCTACAACCGTCTTGTGGAGGCCTAAGGTGATCAAAGTCAGACCGCAGATTCCAGATCATCCCGGGCGGCCAAAGCCGCCCAAGGGCGATGTGTATCTTCCCCAAGCCGCCACCATCGTCAAGAAGAAGGAAATGACGAAGGTGGACACCTTTTTCGAGTTCCGGCTCGATTCGGGCAAGGATTTGGGCCACCAGCCCGGGCAGTTCGTCGAGGTTTCGGTGGCGGGGTGGGGCGAAGCCCCCATCTCGATCTCTTCCTCCCCCGGTTATAAGGGCGCGTTCCAGATGGTCATCCGCAACGTCGGTTCGGTGACCTCCGCGCTTCACGGCATGAAGGTCGGCGACAAGGTCGGCATACGGGGCCCCTATGGCACCGTGTTCCCGGTCGCGGATCTCAAGGGCAAGGACATTCTTTTCATCGCCGGGGGAATCGGGTTGGTGCCCCTGCGCTCAGCCATTCATTACGTCCTGGATAATCGCAAGGACTACGGTGACGTCAGCGTCCTTTTCGGCGCCCGAACCCCCGACGACCGGCTTTTTATCGACGAGCTGGAGGCGTGGAGGACCCGCAAGGACGTGACGTTCATCGAGACGGTGGACCAGGGAAGCGGGTCCTGGAAGGGAAATGTCGGGTTGATCACGACCCTCATCCCCAAAGTCTGCCTGAACACCGAGCACACCGCGGCGCTCATCTGTGGCCCCCCGATCATGTACCGGTTCGTCATCAAGGAACTCATGAAAATGCACGTCCCGCACCGCTCCATCTACGTCTCGCTTGAGCGCCGCATGAAGTGCGGGGTGGGCAAGTGTGGGCATTGCCAGATCAACGGCGTTTACGTCTGCCAGGAGGGCCCCGTGTTCAAGCAAGAGGACCTTTTGGATGTTCGGGAGGCTTTCTCATGAGCAAACCCAAGGTCGCCATTTTCGACTTCGCCTGTTGCGAGGGTTGCCAGCTCCAGATCGTGAATATGGAGGAGGAGATCCTCGACCTCCTGTCCGTGGTGGACGTGGTGGAGTGGCGCGAGGCCATGTCCGAGCAAAGCGAGGTTTACGATGTCGCCATCGTCGAGGGGTCCATCACCCGGCCCAAGGACGAGGAGCGCATCAAGAAGATCCGCTCGCGGGCCAAAGTGCTGGTGGCGCTCGGAGCCTGCGCGACCCTCGGGGGCGTGAACAAACTCAAGAACGCCATGAAACCCGATGACGTGAAAAAGGCGGTCTACGGGAAACACGCGGACGATCCGCAGCTGGAAACCTACGCCGCCAAGGCCCTGGACGAGGTCGTGAAGGTCGACGTGATGATCCATGGTTGCCCCATCGACCGCAAAGAATTCGCCACCATCATCCGTTGTCTTGTCACCGGCCGTACGCCCCTCATTCCCTCATATCCTGTGTGCGTGGAATGCAAGTCGAAGGGCAACGTGTGCTTGTATGAGAAGGGGGAGATCTGCCTGGGGATCCTGACCCGAGCGGGTTGCGGTGCCCGGTGTCCGTCGGCTGGCGCCTGGTGTTACGGTTGCCGCGGATTCCTGGAGGACGCCAACTTCGAGGCGGCCGAGGAATCCATGAAGCTTTACGGCAAGACCGCGGCCGACCTGCGATCCCGCATCAATCTTTTCCAGTCCTTGAAGGAGGCCCCCCGTGTCTGAGACCTTTGACATCGATGTCCACCACGTTACGCGCGTCGAGGGCCACGGTAATCTGGTCCTGAGCGCCAAAGACGGCAAAGTCAAGAAACTCGAGTGGCAAGTTCCGGAGGCCCCGCGTTTCTTCGAGGCCATGGTCCGTGGTCGCAAGTACGACGAGATCCAGACGATCGTCAGCCGCATCTGTGGCATCTGCTCGATCACGCACTCCTTCGCGTCCACCAAGGCTGTTGAGGACGCCCTGGGCGTGAAGGTCACCCCGGCAGTGGACCGGCTCCGCCTGCTGACCCATTACTCGGAACAACTGCAGAGCCATGTGTTGCACGTGGGTTACCTCGTGGCCCCGGATCTTCTGGGCGCGAAATCCGTCGTGCCGCTGGTCTCTACGCACCTCGAAGTGGTGAAAAAGATCATTGCCCTTCACCGCTTGGCCAACGAATGGTCGGACCTGTTGGCGGGTCGTACCACGCACCCCACCACTTTCCGCGTGGGGGGATTCACGCGTTTCCCCACCTTCCAGGAACTGGCCGACCTGAAAAAACGCATCGAGGCCGCCGTTCCCACTTACCTGGAAGTGGTGGACGTGGTCCTTTCCCTCGCGGGAAAACTCCCGGATTTCAAGAGGGACACCGAGTACATCGCCCTGAAGAACAAGGGCGAATACACGTTCTATCACGGCGACATCGCCAGCTCCGACGTGAAGGAGACGGTGCCGGTGTCGGAGTTTGAGCGCGTCGTCAACGAATACGTGATCTCCCAATCAACCGCGAAATGGGCCAAGTGGCACCGCGAGTCCTACATGGTGGGAGCCCTCGCGCGTTTCAACATCAACCACGCCGAGCTGTTGCCGATCGCGCGCAAAGTGGCGGACAAGTTCGGGTTGAAGGCGCCGGTCACCAACCCGTACATGAATACCGTTCTCCAGCTGGTCGAGTGCGCGCAAATCGTGGAACGCGCTCTCCAGATCCTGGACGACCTCCTGGCGAAGAAGCCAAAGTTCGAGAACGTGGAGCCCAAGGTGAGGGCGGGGAACGGCGCGGGTTGCGTCGAGGCTCCGCGGGGCATCCTGTTCCACCGCTATGTTTTCGACGAGCGTGGCATCTGCCAGTCGGCCAACATCAGCATCCCGACGAACCAGAACCACGGGAATATCCAGAAGGACATCGAGGCGTTGGCCCCGACCATTCTTTCCAGGGGGCCCGAGCAGGTGAAGCTCCTGTTGGAGATGTTGGTTCGGGCTTACGATCCCTGCATTTCCTGCTCGACTCATTACCTGGACGTCGAGTTCGTCTGAGGCGCGAGAAGTGGCCCGGGACGCGATCGTCGCCCTCGGCCACCCCTTTCGTGGCGATGACGGCGTAGGCCTTCGGGTTTTGGAGCGTCTCAAGGGCGATCCGCGTTTGTCCCCTGAGGTGGATTTAATCGACGCCGCCGGATCCTCCCTGAAGGCTTTGCACGCCCTCTCCGGTCGCCGCAAGGTGTTGTTCATCGACTGCGCCGCCATGGGCGAGAAGCCGGGCGCCTGCCGCCGTTTCCTCCCGGATGAGGCGTCTTCCCGCAAGGCCAACCCCCACTTGTCCCTCCATGAAGGCGATCTTTTCGAGACCCTGGAAGCCGCCAAGACCTTGGGCGACACGGCCGAGGAAGTGGTGATTCTCGGCATCGAGCCTAAAACGGTCGAGATGGGCTCGACACTCTCGCCGGAATTGGAAACGCGCCTGGAGGAGTATGCCTCGAGCGCCATCGCCGAATTCGAGAGATAAGAGGCGGATCCATGGCCGCTCGTCAGCATGACTCGTCCGTATCCCTGTCGTTGGCGCTCATGGGAGCCGCGGTTCTTCTGACTTTCGTGGTGTATTTGCCGGTTCTCGACTACGATTTCGTCAATTTGGACGACACGCTTTATATCCGAAAAAATCCCCTGATCCGTCAACTGAGCCTTACCTCGTTTTTCGCGATGCTGACGGATTTTTCGCGCGCGACCTTCTGGATGCCCCTGACCTGGCTTTCGCTGAGCGTGGATTATCATTTCGTGGAGAGTGTCGGAGAAGTCTTTGAAAATGCTTATGAATATGCCCTCAATAAC